>JAWWBS010000015.1 GCA_033720895.1 Gammaproteobacteria bacterium | reverse complement strand
GATGGTGTAGTCCTTGCTGATGTTGTCCGCCGAGTCGTTGCTCGGTGATTCCAGCGTGGTCGTCTGACCGCTCGGCGTCACCAGGATGACTTCCAGGTCACCGCGATACGTGTGGACGATTTCCACGTGCACCGTGATGGAGCCGGAGTCACCCGTGCGGGAGACGCTGATCGGGCTTTCGACGTAGCCACCATTGTCCGGGATCGAGACGTTGGTCGTCGATTCGAAGAAGTTCGAACCGCCACCACCGGAACCGCCATCCGTGTAGCTGCCCGTCAGCGACACGCCCGAGAAGGCCGAGTAGCCGCGCAGCATCACGTAGTAGGTACCGGCCTGCACATTGGAGATGTTGCAGGTCTCGTTGTTGCCCGAACGGTACGGACGACAGTCATAGCTCGACGTGGTCGGCGCCTGGCCGAAGCGGACATAGAGATCCGCGTCGCCCGAACCACCGCTCATGACGAAACTCAGGTCGGAAGCACCGGCCGGAACGTCCATGGTGAAGAGCAGCTCTTCGCCCTGGGCGCCGGACAGGTCGGTCTTGGCCACGCCGTTGTCGAGCACGGTGTCACCGCCGCCACCGCCACCGGTGTCCTCGGTGAAGCTGCCGACCAGCGACACGTTCGAGAAGGCCGAGTAGCCACGAATCATGACGTGGTAAGTGCCTGCCTGGACGTTGCTGATATCGCAGCTCTCGCTGTTGCCACCGACGTACGGACGGCAGTCGTAGCTCGAGGTGGTCGGTGCCGAACCGAATTTGACGTACAGGTCGGCATCACCCGAACCACCGCTCATGTTGAACGACAGGTCGGTCGCACCGGCTGGTACCTCCAGCGTGAAGCGGAGCTCGGCACCCTGGGCACCGGACAGGCCGGTCTCGGCGACGCCGTTTTCGAGCACGGTGTCACCGCCACCGCCACCGCCGCCACCATTGGCCGCGTTCACGGCTGCCGTGGCATCAACGATGCCGGTGCCGCACTGCGAGCAGGTGGACGGGAAGGCGCGGGTCGTCGACTTCAGGATGGACTCGACGTCATCCGGGCTCAGCGTGTTGTCTACCGCCATCATCAGCGCAGCAACGCCAGCGACATGCGGTGCCGCCATCGAAGTGCCCTGGTAGAAGGTGTAGTTGTCGCTGCCCGGACCACGGCTGCCGCTGTTGAACGTCGACAACACGCCGTTGATCGACGTGGACTGCGTCAGCTCGCCACCCGGCGCGCCGACATCGACCACCGAACCGTAGTTCGAGTAGTAGGAACGACCACCGTCACGGTTGGTGGCAGCCACCGTCACCACGCCTGCGCAGTTCGCCGGGTTGGCGTTCGACGCATTGGTGTTGGAGTTGCCGGCAGCGACGATCACGACCGCACCATTGGAACGGGCGGTGTTGATCGCCGACTGGGTGGTGGACGAGCAGGAACCGCCGCCACCGAGCGACATGTTGATCACGTCAGCCGGGTTGGCATTGGTCGGCACGCCAGAAACGGTACCGCCGGATGCCCAGATGATGGCATCGGCAATGTCCGAGGTCAGGCCACCGCACTTGCCCAGCACGCGCAACGGCACGACCTTGGCGCCATAGGCAACGCCAGCCACACCGCTGGAGTTGTTGGTTTCGGCAGCCACGGTGCCGGCGACGTGCGTGCCGTGCCAGCTGGAACCCTGGAACTGGGTCGGCTGGCCGTTGCCACACTCGCCTGCTTCGGCCCAGTCACCCGGGTCGCGCGCATCCGAATCGCGGCCGTCGCCGTCATTGCCGACAAAGCTGTCGGAAATGAAGTCATAGCCACCCACGATGTTGCCGTCGAGATCGACGTGCGGACGGTAGCCGGTGTCGAGCACCGCCACCAGCACGCCAGCACCCGTGGTCACATCCCAGGCCGAATCGACGTTCAAGCCGCCCGTCGCCTCGAAGTAATGCCACTGCTCGTTGTAACGCGAGTCATTGGGCGTCGCCAGTGGCTTCAGCATCTGGTCGACCTCGGCATAAACGACATGCGGGTTGCGCGACAGCATCTGGGCAACGCGGGCATGATCTCCCTTGCGGCCGTGGACGCGCACCAGGTCGGCGCCGGTACCCAGCGTACGAACCCGCTCGAGCTTGACGCTCAGGCGCTGGCTGACTGCAGCCAGTACTTCGCGGGCACGCTCGGAACGGTTCGCTTCACCCTGGCCGGGCTTGGCAAACTGCACGATGACCTGTTGCGGTGGACCGGCTTGCTCAGGCGCGCTGCGCTGGCCGGCATGGGCGACGGTTGTCGCGGTCGTGAAGAGTAACGCCGTGGCAGCCAAAAGGACGCGCCACAAAAGACCGGATCTCCGTCCGGTAGTAAAAAAGGACATAAATATCCCCCCAATCAATCACCTCAATTGCACGAACCCTCCCTGGATCGTGTCATCACCCCCCTTGGGTAATGCTCGTCAGCCTGCATTTTTGGTTTTGTATTCGCAGACATGAACATCGGGTTTAGTTTAGTGCAGTGCAAAAATCAATGAAGCAGGCCTAAAAATTCGAACCCAAACCCGGATTCAGCTTTCGATTGGTGTTTTTTTAGACAGGTGAAGGGACTTATGTCAGATCAGGCACGGCTCAGAAGTTTCGTTCGTAACGCAGGCTCCAGCCATCAACCACACCCTGCTCGAAACGCAACAGCATCACGCCACCTCGAGCTGCCAGCAGGCCAAGCTCGACATAACTGCCGCTGCGCCTGCGTTCGCCCGCTGCCAGGGTTGCGCCCGTGCCCTCGTCTTCCTGGTGGAAGTCGATGTCGCCAGCGTAGCCCCCGCCACCGAGCAACACGACACCGGCCCGGTACCGCAAGCCAGCGGTCGCTGTCCGCTCCAGGGTGCGAAAGCGGTACTCGTTGATATCCGTGCTGCGTCGATCCCGCTGGTAGAGGTAATCAATGGAGCCGGTGGCATCGAGTCGCGCCGTCAGGGGCCACTGGAACCGGAGGCCCAGCCCGCCGAAACTTCCGCTGGCCGTTTCCTGCAGCAGGCCGCCGCCCCGCAATTCCGATTCGGAATAGCCGATCACGAAACCACCCTGGATACCTGGTTGCAGCGTTTCCCAGTACTCGGCGCCATAGCGCCTTGTGGTCAGCTCGGCCGAACTGCCGTCATCGAAATCGATGGATGCGTCCACCGTGCGGGTGTAAGCCGCGGCGGAAATTCGCAACTGGCCTGCGGTCGCAGTGGCCGATGGCAGCATGACCAAAAACGCGCACAGGCAGCCCACCAGAATTGTCAGCTTGCTCCTCATTCAGCGTCTCCGTGCAGTCCCTGGCATGAAGCCGTGAATTCCGCCATTCAACGGTATTACAGGCTTTTCTAGCCGGCACTTTGCGCTATCATCGCAGAAAGCCTCCGACAAATCCGGAGGCGCGGAGTTCGCATGACCAGCCTGCCTGCCAATCCTGCCCACCACCCTGTACTGCGTTTCAGCCATGTGCTGATCGCGGGCCTGGTGATGACAGCAATGGCGCCGTCCAGCATGGCAGGTGACAACATCAATGCGCCAGCAGCGGCCGAGAATTTCAATGGCTGCCTGGCGAGGCTGGAAACCCGGGCCGCCGACCGCGGCATCGAGGCTGCCACCCTCCGGGCCACCCTGCCCGGCATCGAGCAGGCACAGCGCGTCATCAAGTCGGATTCGGCGCAACCCGAGTTCTTCTACACCTTCTGGCACTACCTGAATCGCCGGGTTACCGAGCAACGGGTCGAACGTGGCCGCGAGATGCTGCAACAGCATTACCGCCTGCTGCACCAGGTGTATCGCGAATTCGGCGTGCGGCCGGAATACCTGGTCGCTTTCTGGGGCCTGGAAACGAATTACGGCAGCTACTTCGGCAAGATCCCGGTCCTGGATGCACTTGCGACCCTCGCCTGCGACCAGCGCCGCAGCGAATTCTTCACCGGCGAGTTCCTGACTGCCCTGGAGCTGCACCAGCGCGGCGACATGGACCTGACCCGTGCCAAGGGTTCCTGGGCTGGCGCCATGGGCCACACCCAGTTCATGCCTTCCACCTTCGAGCGCTATGCGCTGGACCACGATGGCGATGGCCATCGCGATCTGTACGGCAGCCTGGCCGATGCCTTTGCTTCCTCCGCCAACTACCTGTCCAGCATTGGCTGGGCTCCGGGCGAACGCTGGGGACGCGAAGTCATCGTGCCGTTCCGCTTCGACTGGTCACAGGCGAGCATGAACACCAAGAAAACGGTCTCGGAGTGGCGCGCACTCGGATTGCGTGACGCCTTCGGGCGCCCGCTGCCGGAATCGGACATGAAAGGCTCGCTGCTCCTGCCAATGGGCCACAAGGGGCCGGCCTTCCTGGTCTACGAAAACTTCAACATCATCATGGAGTGGAACCGCTCCTTGTCCTATGCGCTGGCGGTCGGCCATCTCGCGGATCGCATCGCCGGCATGGGCGAACTGACGGCCAAGCGCCCGGAAGCCATCGAGCTGCTGAGCCGTGCCGAAGTCACTGAAATCCAGTCCATCCTCAACCGGCTCGGCTATGCCAGTGGCGAGCCGGATGGCGTGGTCGGGCGCCAGACCCGCAAGGCAGCGCAGCGCTTCCAGGCCGATGCCGGCCTGCCGGCTGACGGCTACCCCGACAAGACCCTGCTTGCTGCCTTGCGACAGACAGCCCAGTAAGACGTCGCACTGATTCCTGCCGCAGCTTTGGTATCCTCCGGTGTCCCGCTCTTGCAGACACCGGAGAATGGCAATGTCCCGCAACCCTCGCGCATCCATGCTGAAGACCCTTGTTGTCCTGCTTGCCGCAGTGGCGCTGGCCGCCTGCAGCGATGCTGACAAGACAGCAACGCAATCCACCAGCAGCAAACCCGAAGCAACCATCGACCTCGAGCAGGTGGCCGGGCAATACGTCCGGATCGTGCTCGAAGGCGGACAGCACGACGCCGCCCTGGTCGATGCCTATTACGGACCGGAAGAATGGCAGCAGGCTGCCAGCCAGGATCCACGCTCGCTCGCGGAGCTGATCGCTGCCGCCGAGGCGCTCCGCGGCTCGCTGCAATCGATCAATGCAGTAAAAGCGGACGAACAGGCTCGCCAGCGCTACCTCGACAAGCAGTTGCGCGCCGTCGCAACCCGGCTGCGCATGGTGAGTGGCGAGACCTTCGACTTCGACCGGGAGACCGCGCTGATCTACGACTCCGTGGCGCCACGCCATGACGTCGAATTCTTCGAAACCGCGCTCGCCGAAATCGATGCCTTGCTGCCGGGCGACGCACCACTGGCCGATCGCGTCGAAACCTTCCGCCAGCAATTCGTGATTCCGCCGGAAAAACTCGATGCGGTATTCATGGCAGCCATGGAAGCCTGCAAGGAAAGAACGGTGGCCAACATGTCGCTGCCCGAGGGCGAAAGCTTTGTCGTGGAATACGTCGATGACAAGCCCTGGAGCGGCTACAACTGGTACCAGGGCGGCGCGCACAGCCTGATCCAGGTGAACACCGATCTGCCCATCTTCATCGACCGCGCAGTCGACCTGGGTTGCCACGAGGGCTACCCGGGCCACCACACCTACAACGCCCTGCTGGAAGCCGAGCTGGTCGAAAAGCGCGGCTGGGTCGAGTTTTCCGTCTATGCGCTCTACAGCCCGCAGTCGTTGATAGCCGAGGGCAGCGCCAACTATGGCATCGAGATGGCCTTCCCGGGACGCAAGCGTTTCGAATTCGAGCGTGACGTGCTGATGCCGATCGCCGGCCTGCCCATGGAGAAGGCGGAACAGTACTGGGAGCTCCGCCAGCTGCTGAAGAAACTGACTTACGCCGGCGTGGAAGCCGCGCGTCGCTACATCGGTGACGAGGGCGTGGAGAAATTCAGCCGCGAAGAAGCCGAGGCGTTCCTGGTGGAATACAGCCTGAGTTCACCCGAACGAGCCGCCCAGCGGATCCGGTTTTTCGACGCTTATGGCGGTTACGTCATCAACTACAACCACGGCCGTGACCTGGTTGCGGAATACGTCAGGACGAATGCCGACAACGAGCAGCAGCGCTGGCAGGTATTCAGTGAACTGCTGGGTTCACCGAAACTGCCCGCCGACCTGCGTTGATCCGCAACAAGGCGGAAACAAAAAAAGCCCCGGCACAACCGGGGCTTTTCTTTTTCAACACAGCGACTCGTATCAGAAGCTGTAGCGACCACCGATGAAGTAACCACCGAAGTTGTCGCCTTCACGCAGCTCGAAGAAACCAGCCAGCTTTGGCATGAACTGGTACTGCGCACCGACCGAGAGGACGGTATCCGAATCGGTCAGGTCGATGTACTGCAAGGCACCCCGCAGTTCCAGGCGGTCCGACATGGCGACACGGACACCGCCGCTCAGGCGCAGGCCGTCATCATCGAATGCCGGATCCACTTCGACATTCAGGTACTCGATCGAACCATAGACGTCCGTGCTCGGGTTGAGCGCATGACGATAGCCGGCGCCGAAAGCCAGGTCGGTGCGATCGATGTCGCCGAAGCCGGTTTCTGCCGAAGCGGAAGTGAACTCGCCGATAACGAAGATTTCCGGATTGACCAGGAAGGACCCACGCAGGCCGAGACCGTCGAAATCGGCACCGCCGCCGTCAGGTTCGACACTGATGAAACCGAAATCCACGTAGTTGTACTCCAGGTCTGCCGCGGCAGCCGGGACGCTCAGCAGCATGCCGACAGCAAAAACACTTGCCAATAGTTGACGCATCTCTTTATCTCCCTTATTGGTGATAATCGCTAATTGGTGATAATCGTGGCTCCGCCCATGGCGAAGACCGGTTACGGCAGGTAATGTACAGGGAGTCGTTTCCCTGTTCTGTGAGCTTAGTCATAATCCCCGCCGGCGGGCCGGATGCTACACTGAATTCCTGAATCTGCCGCGGCCTTGCATGAAATCTGTCATTTTGGGGGACAGCAGCGCGTGACAATCAGTCCGGTCAGTCTGGTCGTTTCACTCGGCATGGTGGAGTTCGCGCTCTCTCTGATCTTTGCTGCGCTGTTCATCGGCTTCCATCGACTCTATCGTCGCACCCATCTCCGCTACTGGGCCTGGTCCTTCATTGCCGCCAGCCTGCATTCGGCACTTTCGGTAATGGCCATGTACACCGCCGTGCGCGCGAGCGACCAGGTCATGCTGCGCACCATCGAATCCATGCTGTCGCTGGCGGCCGCCTACCCGGCAACGATCTGGTTGCTTGCCGGCGCCTACATTGCTGCAACGCAAAAGCGCATGCCGACCAGCCATGTACGGCTGTGGATCGCTGCCGCTGCCATGTTCGGCGCGGCCACTGCACTCCTGTATACGTTTGATCCAGGCGCGTCCGACCTGCGCATGTTCTTCCGCGTCGAGCTGCGCGCGTTCCTGGTCGGCATTGCCATGTTCCTCGGCGGCATTTACCTGCTGTTGATCAAGTCCGAGCAGCCCGGCTTCGGCCAGCGGCTGCTGGGTGTCGCCTTCCTGGTATTCAGTGCGCAGGCATTTGTCACCTTTACCGTGTTCCTGTCACAGCGACTGTTGTCGCAGGCCAGCGGATTCGCGCCCTATCTCGGCTTCATCGATATCGTCGCTCTCAGCCTCGTGGGCCTGGCGCTGGTGATCTGGCTGCTGGAAGAGGAACGCAACCGCGCGCGTAGCGCCAATCGCAAGCTCTACCATCTTTCCTTCCATGACCCGCTTACCGGCCTGCCGAACCGCAAGCTGTTTCTCGAGCGCTTGTCCCACGCCATCGAGCGTGGCAGCGAGGAAGAGAGTTACGCCGTTCTGCTGATCAACCTGGACCGCTTTCGCCTGCTGAACGAATCGCTGGGTCACAGCCGTGCCGACAAGCTGCTGGCCCTGGTGGGTGACCGACTGCTGCATCGCGCCCGCCAGGTCGACACGGTGGCGCGCGTCGGTGTGGATGAATTCGCGCTGCTGCTGCGCGAGAAACCCGATGGCCAGAAGATTCTGAATGCGTCCAACAAGCTGCTGAAGGACCTGCGCGAACCCTACGAACTGAATGGTCGCGAGATCCTGATGACCGCCAGCTTCGGCATCAGCCGTTTTCCCGATGATGGCAAACGACCCGACCAGTTGATTGCGAATGCTGCCGCCGCCATGCAGCGGGCCAAGGAACAAGGCGGCGACAAGCTGGTGCCCTTCTCGGAGGACATGGGTGGCAAGGCGCATGAACAGCTGGATTTCGAAGGTGACCTGCGCCGCGCCCTGGAGCGGGACGAATTCACCCTGCTCTACCAGCCGGTGATCGATGCCAACGACAATCGCGTGCTGGGTTTCGAAGCGCTGCTGCGCTGGAAACATCCGCGCCGTGGCCTGCTGACCCCTGACAACTTCATCCCGCTGGCTGAAAGCCTCGGCCTGATGGACAGCATCACCCAGTGGGTACTCGCCGAATCCTGCCAGCAGGTCTACACCTGGCGGCGGCGCTTCGACATGCCGCTGTGGATTGCAGTGAACCTCTCGGCCAGCGCCTTCCGGCAGGCTGACCTGGTCGACCAGATTTTCGAGGTGCTCGGGCAGACCAAGCTGGATGCCGAGGACCTGATCTGCGAGATCACCGAAAACGTCGCCATGGAAAATTTCGAGTCAGGCGTCGTGACGCTGGAGCAGATGCGCCAGCGCGGCGTGCGGATTGCCATTGACGATTTCGGTACCGGCTTCTCGTCGCTGTCCTACCTGCGACGCCTGCCCGTCGACAAGGTCAAGCTGGACAAGGAATTCATCCACGAGCTGTCGGAAGACATCGGCAGCCTGGCCATCGTCAATGCGCTCGTGCCGCTGGCCCACCAGCTGGGCATGAAGGTCGTTGCCGAGGGCGTGGAGACCCGCGAACAGCTGTCACAGCTGCGCGAAGCAGGTTGCGATGAAATCCAGGGCTTCCTGATGTACGAGCCGATGCCGCCGGCAACCTGCGAGTCGATGCTGGAAAGCGTCAGTGCTGCCCGTTACTTCAAGGACGAGGTCATCTGAGCTTCAGGTGGACAGCCCGATCGGGCAGCTCACTCCCGTACCCCCCAGGCCGCAATACCCACCCGGATTTCTCGCCAGGTATTGCTGGTGGTAGGTTTCCGCAAAATAGAATTCCGGGGCCGGCAGTATCTCCGTGCTGATCTGGCCATGCCCGGCCTTGTCCAGCGCCTGCTGGTAGCCCTGCTTCGACGCTTCGGCAGCTGTCAGCTGTGCCTCGTTGCTGCAATAGATGCCACTTCGATACTGCGTACCGACATCGTTACCCTGGCGCATGCCCTGGGTCGGATCGTGACCTTCCCAGAACACCTGCAGCAGCTGCTCGTAGCTGATCCTGGCCGGATCGAACACGACCCGCACGACTTCGTTGTGCCCGGTCATGCCGCTGCAGACTTCCTGGTAGGTCGGGTTCGGAGTGAAGCCTCCCGCATAGCCGACCGCGGTCACCCACACGCCGGCCTGCTGCCAGAACATCCGCTCGGCACCCCAGAAACACCCCAGGCCGAACATGGCAATTTCCATGCCGTCCGGATACGGCGGTTCCAGCGAACGCCCGGACACGACATGCGGTTCGGTGACGGGCATCGGTTCGTCACGCCCGACAAGGGCGGTATCGGCGGTTGGCATGGAAGATTTGCTGAACATGCTTGAACTCCATCACGGAACGGGGCGGGACTCATGAGCTGGGGTCGAAACGCGTATTTTCAAGCGTATACTCTTCCCACCAACAATACACGAGCCGCCAGGCGTGGCAGAAAGCGGCCAAGCAACGGGGAAATACCATGAAAGTGCTGACACGGCTTCTCGGAGCCCTGATCTTTATCGTCATCATCCTGGCCGGCATCGGCTTCTTCCTGCCAAGCAGCGTCACCGTAACGCGCAGCGCAGCGATCGATGCGCCGCCCGCCACCGTCTATGAACTGGTCAACGGCTTCCGTCATTTCAACAAGTTCTCGCCCTGGGCCGAGATCGATCCGGCAACCAGGTACGAGTTCCGTGGACCGGAACGCGGCGAAGGCGCCGTCATGGAATGGCGCAGCAGCAACCCCGATGTGGGCCATGGCATCCAGACAGTCGTGTCGGCCGAACCTTACGCCCATGTCGAAACCAGCCTGGACTTCGTGGGCAAGGGCACGGCAATGACACGCTTCGACCTGCAGCAGAGCGGCGACAGCACCGCAGTCACCTGGAGCTTCGACATGGACTTCGGCAACAACCTGGTCGCCCGCTACATGGGGCTGTTGATGGAGGAGTACGTCGGCGCAGATTATGAGAAGGGTCTTGCCCGGCTGAAGAAACTCGCAGAGAGCTTTCCGAAGGTCGACATCGCCGGCTTCGAACTGGAAGAAACGACCATCGAACCGGCCAAGCTGCTGCTGACCACCAAGCGGACCACCATGACGCCGGAAGAGATGGTGGCGTCGATGAGTGCCGCCTTCGTGGCACTGGACACGATCCTCACGCTGAACGAAGTCGAAGCCAGTGACCGTTACCGCGTCATTACCGAACAGTGGAATGAAGAGGAACAGGTCTGGATATTCGATGCGGCGCGCGCGCTGCCGGCGGATACGTTCCTGACCGTGATGGCCGACGGCATTCGCCAGGAAACCGGCTACGCGGGAACGGCCCTGACAACAACGCTGCAGGGTGCCGACTGGGAACAGAGTGCGAGCACCTATGAAAAAGCGGCCCTCTACATGTCACTTCGTGGCTGGCAGACGATGGCCGATTCCTGGGAGTCCTACCCGAGCAACCCGGCCTCCACCCCACCCGCCGAACTGGTGACGACCATCACCTGGCCAGTCAGCAAGAAACCCCTGCAATGAAACAAGCCCCGCAACCGCGGGGCTTTTCGTCATTGCCAGTTGGCATGGCATTCATGACCTACACTTTAAACCCTGATTCGGCAGTCACCGAGGGGGGGGGGGAAGATCATGACTGAATCTCACAAAGGAAGCTGTTTTTGCGGCGCCGTGGAAATCGAGGCAACGGGTTCGCCAGAGGCCATGGGGTATTGCCACTGCGATTCGTGCCGACACTGGTCGGCAGGCCCCGTCAACGCATTCACGCTGTGGAAACCGGAATCCGTGAAAGTGACCAGCGGCCAGGAACATCTCGGCAGCTTCAGCAAGAATCCTTCCAGCATTCGCATGTGGTGCAAGCAATGCGGCGGTCATGTAATGACCGAGCATCCCGGGTTCGGCCTGACGGATGTCTATGCCGCCCTGCTGCCCACGCTGGAGTTCCAGCCAGGCGTTCACGTCAATTACGCGGAAACCGTGCTGCGCATTCACGACGGCGCGCCCAAGCTGAAGGATTTCCCGGCAGAGCTCGGCGGCAGCGGCGAGGCTGTTGCCGAATGACGCTGTATTGAAACCGGAAAGCCCCGCAGCCGCGGGGCTTTTTTCAATCCTTCAGGATTTCACGCGCTGCGTTATGCCCCGGTGCGCCGGTCACACCACCACCCGGATGCGTACCTGACCCGCAAAGATAGAGCCCCTTGATGGGCGAGCGGTAATCCGCGTAACCGAGCATCGGTCGCGCCGAATACAACTGATCCAGGCCAAGTGCACCATGGAAGATGTCGCCGCCGACGAGTCCGAAGGTGTCTTCCAGGTCCTGCGGCGACAAGGCCATGCGGCCAAGCACCGACGACTTGAAATTCGGCGCATAGGCGTCGACGGTGTCGATCATCAGCTCGGCCACCTTGTCCTTTTCGTCATGCCAGGAACGACCGTCCGGCAGCTCCGGCGCGACATGCTGGCAGAACAGGCTTGCAACATGCTGTCCTTCCGGTGCCAGCGTGTCGTCCATGGTGCTGGGAATCAGCATCTCCACGATCGGCTGCTGCGACCAGCCCTGCTGTTTCGCATCGATATAGGCGCGATCCATGTAATCCAGCGAAGGAGCAATGATGATGCCTGCACCATGATGCGGACCGGCCTCGGGCTTGCAGCTGAACTTTGGCAGCTCCGACAGCGCCACGTTCATGCGGAAGGTGCCGGAACCGCATTTCCATCCCTGCATGCGACGCCGGAAGTCGGGGCCCACATCGGATTCATCAAGCAGTTTCAGGAACAGCAGCTTCGGATTCAGGTTGGAGACGACCTTCTTCGCATCGATAACGGTGCCATCAGCCAGCGTCACGCCCGTCGCCTTGCCGTTGACCACGTTGACCTTCTGCACGGCGGCATTGGTCGTGATCTCGACATCCCGCGCCTCGGCCTCCTTGCGCATGGCTTGCGTGATCGCACCCATGCCCCCGATGGCATGGCCCCAGGCACCCTTCTTGCCGTTCACTTCGCCGAAGACGTGATGCAGCAGCACGTAAGCCGAACCCGGCGTGTACGGACTGGCGTAATTGCCGACGACGGCATCGAAACCGTGCAGGGCCTTGATGGGATCGGACTCGAACCAGGCATCCAGCCAGTCACCCGCCGACTTGGCGAAAAGGTCCAGCAAGTCGCGCCGCTGCTCCATGTCGAGCTTGCGGAAACGGTTGCCGACCTTCAGGCCTTTCAGCATGTCGGAAATGCCGCCGCCAACGTTAGGCGGGGTCTCCAGCACCAGGTCACGCAATACGTCGCCGATGGCATCGAGCCGCGCGTTGAACTCCGGCAGCGCCTCGGCATCCTTTTTCGAAAAGCGTGCAACTTCCCGTTGCGTGTCAGCCGACGTCGGGCCGGCCTGGAAAAAGTCGCGATCGTTCAGTGGCAGGAAATTCGACATTGGGCGCTCGACGACCTTCAAGCCGTTGTCGTGCAGGCGCAGGTCCTTGATCACCTTGGGATTCAGCAGCGAAACCGTGTAGCTCGCCACCGAGTTGCGGAAGCCCGGGTGAAACTCCTCGGTGACTGCCGCGCCGCCAACCACATCCCGGCGCTCCAGCAGGCGCACCTTCAGGCCGGCTGCTGCCAGGTAACAGGCGCAGGTCAGGCCGTTGTGCCCGGCCCCGATGATGACGACGTCATACTGCATTGGAGTCTCCGCGTTACAGGATGCCGCACATCATACCGACACCGATGACACTCAGCAGCACGGCGACGAGTTTCTGGATGCTGTCGATGGTGACCTTGTGGATGAAGCGACGGCCAATATTGACGCCGGCAAAGGCCGCGAGGGTGGCTATGGCCGCCAGGAGCCAGTCGATTTGCAGCGTGGGCGCGCGCCAGCCGTAGACGCCCAGCCGGGCCACATCCACCAGCAGTGCAATGACGATATTGGTCGCGATGAACTGCTCCTTGCTGATGTGGCTTTTCAGCAGGAACAGGCTGCGGAACGCGCCCTGGTGGCCGGAAAGGCCACCGAAGAATCCACTCAGGGCACCGCCCAAGGGCATCCAGTGCGCCGGGAACTTGAGGCGCTTGACGACCGGCAGCAGCTCCAGCAGCACGAACAGCAGGATCAATGCCCCGATGAGCTGTCGTGTCGGCACGGCTGCGGCATGGGTCAGCAGCCATGCTCCCGGGAAGGCCAGCAGCACCGCCGGGATGCCGAAGCGCCTGACCAGGCTCCAATCAGCCCCGGCTCCCAGCACGACGAACTTGTAGGCATTGTTGGCCAGGTGCACCAGCGCGGTGACGGCGACCGCCACCTCGACGGGAAAGAAGAGCGCCACGACCGGCATCAGCAAGGTGCCCAGCCCGAACCCCGACAGCAGGGTCAGCGCCGAGGCCAGCATGGCCGTCAGCGCAATCGCGAGGAGTTCGAGCTCAGCCACGGCCGAGCATGCGCCTCAGCGTGTCGTCCTTGCGAATGAAGTGATGCCAGAGAGCGGCGAGCGCGTGCAGGCTGGCCAGTGCCAGCAGGCCGATACCCACCGGTACGTGAATCGCTTCGACCAGCTCGTGCAAGTCATCACTCTCGCCGACAATCATCGGCAGGTCGAAAAGCCAGAAATAGCCAACGGCACTGCCCCGCGTGTTGACCAGCATCAGGCCGGTGACCGGCAGGATGAAGATGGCGGCATACATCGCCCAGTGGGCCGTTGCCGCCGCAAGCTGCACGGCACGCGACATGCCCTGCTCCGGCATGGGCGGCGGATTGGTGAAGCGATTGATCACTCGCCAGACTGCCAGCAACAGCACCGTGAAACCGGTGGAAAAATGCAGCTGGAAAAACAGGCCTCGCAGCTCGTGCTCGCGTGGCAGGCCCTCGGCGGTGAAAATGAAAATGAATTGCAGGATCACCAGCACGGCGATGATCCAGTGCAGGCGGCGCGCCGTTTTCGAGTAGCTCGTGGACATTGCTCCCCCTTCTCCAGTGCCCGGGATGATGGCCGAAAGTTAGCACCTCGGCCATGACAGGCGCTAGCGCCCCTGTCCTGCATTCCTCGCACGACGGCAGCGGTCCGAGCAGTACTTCACCTCGTCCCAGCATTTTTCCCACTTCCTGCGCCAGGCAAACGGGCGCTGACAAACCTGGCAGGTCTTTTGCGGCAGGTCGCCCTTGGCTTTCATCCGACCCGTCATGCCGTGGATCCATCCCGCAATGCCGCTCGAAGCGCCGCCAGCCGGTCGTACCAGCCCACCAGCTCGTCGAGAGAAAACGCGGCGTTGGCCGGACTGGGATTGGGCGCCACGAAACATCGCATGCCTTCCCAGCGCTGCGGCTGCTCGCCCCAGCCCGCCGCCTTTTCAAGGCCGAGCAGGCGCATCAGGCGATCATGTGGCGTCTTGCCGTTGAACCAGAGAATCGCGGGGCGGACAGCAAGCAGCTTGTCGCGCAGGATTTCCGCTCCGGCCCGCAACTCGGCGACCGGGAGGTCTTTTTCCATCGGCGTGGGACGCTTGACGATGTCGGTGAAACCGATGCCATGCCGGCCTGCCAGCCGGGCAATCGAATCGATGCCGGGTGCCAGCTCCTCGTCGACCAGCGTCGAGGCATTCAGTGCCGGCCAGAAGCGATTGCGCGGGTTGGCATAGTAAAAACCGGCCCGCGCCGAGGCAATGGAGGGATTGACGCCAATGGTGACGATATCCAGTGCACCCTCCAGGAAATCCGGCAGGGGCTGGAGCTCGGCGTTATCGGCGGGTGGCGGGGTCTTGGGCATGGCCTTTCGGATTCGTGACTGACGGATGGAATTTCCAGGGTGTATTCGGCAGGATGCCCTAGAGCGGCCGGGAATTGCACCCGCGCGCCCCATCAACAACGACAGGAGAGTTCATGAGCAACACGGGAGCACCGCAAATCGCCCTGGTGACTGGCGCCAACCGCGGCATCGGCCGCGAAGTTGCCCTTGGCCTGGCCCGCGATGGCCTGCATGTCATTGCCGCGGCCCGCGATCCCGGCAAGCTCAATGACCTGCTGGAACAGGCGCGTGATGAAAGTCTCGACATCGAAGCGCGCAAGCTGGATATCACCTCCGGCGAGCAGGTGCGTGCCCTGGCAGACTGGCTGAAATCTACGCACAAGGGCCTCGACGTGCTGGTCAATTCCGCCGGCATCCTGCCGGAATCCTCGGACGACACGACCGGGCGCTATTCGTCGAATCCCTGGTTGATTCCTGCTACCTCCCTGATGGAAATCTTCAACACCAATACCCTGGGCGCGGTGCGTTTGATCCAGGCGCTGGGGCCACTGCTTCGGCCAAATGCGCGAGTGGTCAATGTCTCTTCCGGCATGGGCCAGCTGTCCGATATGGATTCGCGGGTGCTGGGATATCGCCTGTCCAAGACGGCGCTGAATACCGTAACGCGAGTGTTCGCCAATGAACTCGCGAAGCAGAACATCAAGGTCAATTCGGTATGCCCCGGCTGGGTGCAGACCGACATGGGCGGTCCGAATGCCAGCCGCACGCCCGCCGAAGGTGCAGCCAGCGTGCTGTGGGCAGCGCGGCTCGGGCCTGATGGTCCCAGCGGCGGATTCTATCGCGATGGCAAGGAGATACCGTGGTGAAGAAAATTCTGACGCTTGCAGCCATGCTGTCATTGCTGGGTTGCTCCCAGGAACTCCCCGGACCCACCGCGGAAGAACACAAGGCAGAGATCAAGGCCTGGCAGGCCGAGCGAAACGCCAGCATCGGCAGTGCGAATGGCTGGCTGTCGCTGGTCGGCCTGTGCTGGCTGGAACCCGGCCTCAACCAGCTGGGCAACGGATCCGGTGCGGACTGCGAAGTGGATTACCACAAGGTGCCTGCCGACCTCGGCAGCATCGACTTGAGTGCCCAGGGTGCGCTCTATTTCGGGCCGGCCAGCCGCTCGGTCACCGATGCCGACGGCAACCCTGTCGAGCGCATCGGCCTGGCCGACGACAGGCAGCGCAAACCCACCGTACTGCACTACGGTTCATTGCGTTTCTACCTGATCGAACGCTTCGGCGAAATCGGCGTTCGCATGAGGGACATCGAGTCGGATGCCATCCAGGAATTCACCGGGCTCGACTACTTTCCCATCGACCTCGAGTGGCGGAAGATCGCGACCTTCGAACCCTATCCCGAACCCCAGGGCGTCAACATCATCAACATTCTCGGCATGGAAGAAGCCATGCGTTCGCCAGGCGAAATCGTCTTCGAGCATGAGGGCGAGGAGTACCGCCTGCTGGTCATCCAGCAGGACGAATCGAGTCCCTGGTTCGTCATGCTTGCCGATGCCACCTCGGGACGAGGCAGCTATGGCGCCGGGCGTTACATCTACATCGACCCGCCCGTGCAGTTGCCGGACCAGCCACCCATGACGGTGATCGACTTCAACAAGGTCTACAACCCGCCTTGCGCCTTTACGGCGCTGGCTACCTGCCCGCTGCCGCCGATGCAGAACCGTCTGCCACTGGCAATCACGGCTGGCGAAAAGGAATACAAGAGCGAGAACGCCTGGCAGGGCGATACCGGCTGAGGCCGGCAGCTCTGCTAGACTGACAGCATGACACCCACCAACACCGACAGCAGCCTGCAGGGCATCCTCGATATCGTGCAGGGCAGCCTGATCGATATCTGGCAAGACTTCCTGCGCCATATTCCGCACCTGCTCGGCGCGCTGCTGCTGTTCTTGCTGTTGTGGCTGGTGGCGCGAGTGCTCGATCGTACCTTCCGCGCCGTGCTTGCCCGATCGCGCATGCGGCCGTCGCTGCGCCAGGTGATTTCGCGGGTGGTCAACATCCTCATCTGGACACTCGGCATGTTGCTGATCGCGACCATCGTCGTTCCGGGCGTGACCATCACCAAGGTGGTCGGCGGCCTGGGCATCGTGTCGATCGCCATCGGTTTTGCCTTCCGCGACATTTTCGAGAACTTTTTTGCCGGCATCCTGCTGCTGTGGCGTTTTCCCTTCGAGAACGGTGATGTGATCGAATGCGAGGGCTATGTGGGCGAAGTGCTGCACATCAACGTGCGGATGACAGAGCTTCGCACCTTGAGTGGCGAGCACCTGATCCTGCCGAATGCCTTTCTCTACAAGAACCCGGTGCAGGTATTGACCAGCCAGAGACGTCGTCGCGTCGAGGTGACGACGGGCATCGCCTACGGCGAGGACGTCGCCACGGCCGTGGACGTGCTGGAGAAGGCGCTGCGCGGCTGCGAAAGCGTGGATGACAAGCTGCCGATCGACGTGCTGCCCAAGGCCTACGGCGCCTCCAGCATCGACATCGACCTTATCTGGTGGACCAGCCCCAAGCCGCTGGAACAGCGGCGCTCGATTGCAGAAGTGGTCACGGCGTCCAAGCAGGCGCTGGACGAAGCCGGCATCGAGATCCCGTTCCCTTACCGCACCATGACCTTCAAGGAGCCGCTCCGCCTGGTCAACGAGACCAGCCAGCCGGAGCCCGGCGACTCCTGAACGGCCTGTTCAGTCCAGCGTCTTGATAGTGGACTGCTCCTGCAACCATTTTTCCAGGTTGGGCACGTCTTCCTGCATCAGGTGATGCTCGGGCGGGTTCCAGCTTGGCAGGGTCGCCAGGTTGGTTTCGTTCAGCAGCATGTGGTTCTCGCTGGCATCCGGCTGGCAGTTCCAGCCTGGCAAGGCGATCACGGACCGGACGATGGCCTTGTGTCCGAGCAGCTTGGTGCAGGCGGCGGTGAGCATGCGCAGGTTTGCGGCCGATTCGGCAATCGGTTCGACCAGTACCTCGCCGTCGCTGAATGCCAGCTTGCCATTTTCCAACTTCGCTGCCCGCTCTGTGTCCTTCTTGTGAGCCCGCCGCGCTACCGTGTTGATGGCAAAGATCCCTTTTTCGCCCAGTACCACGTGATCGATCAGCACCTCGCCAATGACCACCTCGTGGAAGATGCGGAAGCCGTTGGCACCGAGGCGATCAAGTACTGCCGCCACGGCACGATGTGAGAGCCAGTCATGACGCGCATCGCGCCGCTGCAGGAACAGGCTCACCAGGTTCCAGAAGGCCATCAGGACCAGCAATACCAGCACGGCAGCTGCCACGTACCAACCCCATTGCTCGAGCTCGATGGACCACTTGCCGGGCAGCAGCACCCAGGTAACCCCGGTAACACCGAGCACGACCAGCATCGCGGCCCACCACATGCCGGCCCGCTTGCCCAGCACCCGGTAATGGCGCCTGGCCTTGTCGCCGGGAGCCGCCGGAACCGGCATGATTTTCATCTTGCGGGTGATGGCATCGCCCAGCCAGACCCCGAGGAAGGCCAGTGCATAGGCAGCGATACCGGCGAGCATGCCCGTCAGCAAGGCCGCCACCAGCAGTTGCCAGTGTTCGATCATCATGGAGAGTCCCCTGCCATGTTCAATGTGAGATTCTGGTTATGGGGATAACTATGGCACAGCCGCCCACGGCTTGCCTGTCGACCACATCACGCTGGCTGCACTGCAGCTCGGTCCGTACCGCCTACCAACCCTGTGATCCCGGTGGCCCCTTGAAAGGGCCGACGATGTCGCTGCTGATCCAGCCGCCGTAAAAATCGCCCTCCGGCGCTTCGATGCGTTCTTCGTCCAGCCAGCAGGCATCGACCCGCGAGGGATAGAAGGACAGGTAACCCGCCAGCGGCGCGAACGCCGGGACCGGGTCGGGGTACAACCAGGCGGCATTTCGAGACTGCCGCTCACCCAGCCTGAGATGGCGGTAATCGGCCTGGCCTTTCCATTCGCAATAACTGTGCAAGTCGCTGACCTCAAGGACCGACTCGTCGATGTCGCCGGGCGGAATGTAATAGGTCGGTGGATGGGAGGTTTCCAGGACCCGGAAAGCCTCGCGGGTATCGGCAATCAGGCGGCCGGCGAACTCGATCCGAACGCGGCGGAGGCTGGCTTCGAGCCGCGGTGGACGGGGATAGTCCCAGACGGACTCCTGGCCCGGGCCCGGCTTGATGCGATCCTTGTACATGGGTCACTCCTTGAAAAGCTGCGAGCGTACCCACCACTATCGGCATGCCGTGAGGCCAGCACTGTGAAGCCATTCACAGGCACGGGTTTTCCGAAAATTCTTACAGGCGAACCTGCCGGCCCGGCAGCTTGCCGGGCCGGCAGCCCGGTTCAATCCTCGTCTTTGTCGCCGTCCCTGTTCTTGCCACGGCCCCGCTCTTCGCCGCCACGACCCCGGGCCTCCTCGACAGCTTCCTCGGCACGTTCGCGGTCTTCTTCTGCACGCTCACGGGCATCCTCGGCCGCTTCCTCGGCACGTTCGCGGTCCTCTTCTGCACGCTCACGGGCATCCTCGGCCGCATCCTCGGCACGGTCGCGAGCGTCATCATCACGGTCCATGTCGTCGGCATCGCCACCACGACCACGCTCGCCACGCTTCTTGTCCGACTTCTTGTCGGCATTCTTGTCGTAACCGTATTCCTTGTCCTGGGGGTGTTCCATGTTGCCCTTGCCGCGCTCGCCCTCGTGCCCGCGCTCGCCATCACGCTCACGCTCGCCATCACGCCCGCCACGGGCACGCTGATCGCAGTCATCCGGGAACTTGGCTTCGCACTGATCGACACAGCTGTCATAGCGCTCGCCCTTGAACACGAAGAAGGTGCGCTCCGAATCACAGGACGACACGCATTCGGCGCGTTTGTCACTGCAACTGCGCGGCTCGTCAGCCTCTTCTTCCTGGGCCTGGACAGCCAGCGGCAACAGCAATACCAGCAACAACAGCTTCTGGATCAATTTCATGGCACTCACCTCGCGTGGGAACAGAAGTCATCAGTATCGCCAAGCATAGCTGCCAGCACCGTGATCTGCTGCACGGCAACAGCAGAGCGTGACCGGGCGTGCAATGAAGATCTCACCGGTGCGGTCTGTATTGACAGGGACGGCCCGGTTGCCCGGGCTGCTGGCAAACTGGCGGGCAGCATGACTCCCTGCGCCCGCCCGGCGCTCCCGGGACCAGAGGAGGTTCGCCCCGGTCGAGCGCTGCCAGCAGGACATACGGGCAACTGATCACAGGAACGTGATCGCCGCTCGCCGGTTCATGCCGGCCGACAAAGGATCAACTCTCTCCGGGCCTTGTCGGATCCGCGTGGAACTTGGCGCTCGCGGGCCTTTTTTCTCTACACTGGCGACATGGAAGATCACGATCTGGACAGCCTGCGCCGGCAACTCCACGAGGAGCGCAATGCCCTCGACGCCAGCGCGGAAGCGCGTCGGACCAGCGCCGACACCGTGGAACTCGACCAGACGCGGACCGGTCGGTTGACTCGCATGGATGCCTTGCAGGGACAGGCCATGGCGCGCGCTTCCAGTGCCCGTGCCACGCAGCGCCTGCAGGCAATACAGCGCGCACTGGAACGAATCGAGCGTGGTGATTATGGCGAGTGCCGGGAATGTGGCGAGGAAATCGCGCTGGCCCGCTTGAAGGTCGATCCCTGCGCCCTGTTCTGCATCGGCTGCGCCGAGGCACGGCAATAGGGTCAGGCGTCGGCCAGGGCCTGGATACTGAACCGCATCGCCTTGCGGGCGCCCGCCGTGTTAAGGCCCGGCACGCATTTCAGGTTCTGTCGCAGCTCGCGCGCTTCGACTGCAAACGGCAGGAACGCGCCCACCGCATTTTCATCGACAGGCGATCGCAGCAGCATGCGGGATGCAAAGCGCTGCCGAAGGCCGGCATCCGTCATGAAACCACTGTGCCTGAGATCCCTTGGCGCCAGGCAGTTCATCACCACGCCACCGCTGGCTGAAGTCACGCGGGCCAGTTGCCAGCACCATTCGACGGTCGGCTTGATGGCACGCAGCGGACCTGCCGGTCCACGACCGAACAGGTCATCGATCACCAGGTCGTATTTCCCGGTCTCGGCCGCATGCACCCATTCGATGGCATCGGCGGCCAGCAACCGGATGTTCTTGCCAGTAACACCGAAATGCTGCCGGGCAACATCAAGATGCACGGGGTCGATATCAATGCCGGTGACATGCCGCGGCTTGAGGAACGTCTCGAGCTGGCGAATGACCGCCCCGCCACCAACGCCCAGCACCAGCACGCGCTGGATGCGCTGCGGGGGAAACAGGAAGGCGGGCAGCATCAGCAGGTCCCAGACGGCACCGGTCAACGGCGAATCCGGATTGAATTGCGAATGGAAGATGCCGTCAGTGTAGAGGCGACGTGTCGCGCCGGCACTGCGGACTTCATAGCTGGAACCGCCTCGCTCCGCTCGCCAGATGACCGCCATCAAGCGCCTTCGGTACTGATATGCAGCGTCACACCGCAGTGCTTGCAGTGCACTGCATCGCGATCATGGCGATTCAGGCCGCAGTCCGGGCATTCGTGGCTGACCTTGCTGGGTCGGAAGATCGACTGGATCAACCGCAGGAACAAGGACACGCCGATGATCATCATGAACGCGGCAATGATCTTGCCGGTCGTGTCCGGCAGGGTGATGTCGCCGAAACCGGTGGTCGTCAATGTCGACACCGTGAAGTAGAACGCGTCGACATAGTTGTTGATGTTGTCATTCACTCTCACCTGCAGCGCATACACCGTCGACGAGGCAACGAAAATGAACACCAGCAGGTTGAGGGCGGCAGAAATGATTTCCTCGCGATCGCGGAAGAAACCGGACAGCTGCCGCAGGTCGTGCAACAAATGGTAGGAATGCAGCAAGCGCAAGGTGCGGATCACGCGCAGGAAGATGAAGCTTTCAGTCAGCGCCGGGGCAAACAGCGAGAGGATGACCAGCAGATCGAGCATGGCCAGCGGCCGTGACAGGTAGCGAATGCGATCGGCCGACACCCAGCCACGTGCCAGCCAGTCCAGCAGCAGGTAGGTACCGATACCATAGTCCGTGATCACCAGCCAGCGCGGCATGGGGTCATGGTCGATGAAGGTGGTCACGACGAAGAACAGCATCAGCAACATGTCGACGCCGATGAAGGTCCAGCGCCAGTTCTGACCTTCGCTGCCCTTGCCGTGATAGATCGTCTTCAGGAACGCCTTGATCGCCACCACCCTGCACCCCGCTCGTCTGTTAGCCCTCGGCCCTGCCTAGGCGCGATCCTGAACCAGTACCCAGGGTGCGACCACCACCGCCCAGAGTTCCTTGTCGGACTCGCTCCAGCCCCGGGCATCATCATCGCTGGCACGCTCCAGCTTGTCACTCTCCATCCATTCGCTGACGCTCGCCTTGTCGTTCTCGACAAAGGCCGCGGCGACCTCGACCAGGTCCAGCTCGGGCGACACCACGACCACGACACCGCGGGCGAAATGCGGCGCCAGCGCCTGCCATTCGATGCGGGCGGTCTCGGTGTTCAGGCGGGCACGCAACTCTGCCGGATCGGTGGATTCGGCCAGTTGACCCTCGGCGGGCGGCTTGTTTTCCGGGTCGTTCATGCGAACAGATCGCTCCTTGCTGCGGCCTCGACGGGGCCGAACTTTAGCATATCTTCAGCCTGGCGCCGCACGGAGAGAACTGGGACACTCCAGCAGCATCCGTCATAAGCTGTTGTTTTTGTTCATATCCATGCAAATTATCCAGCCCAGCTTGACCTCTGAACCGATTTTAGTCCATATTCGTACTATCCAGACAAGGACTTAATCCGGATCGATCACATGCCGAAACTGACAAACACCAAACAGGAATGGGGCTGGCTGGCCATCGTCATGCACTGGCTCAGCGCCGTTGCCGTGATCGGCCTGTTCCTGCTCGGGATCTGGATGGTCGAGCTGACCTACTACGACGACTGGTATCACCAGGCACCCGCCATTCACAAGGCCGTCGGCATGCTGCTGTTCGGCCTGGTGTTCCTCCGACTGGGCTGGCGACTGCTGAACCCGCCGCCAGCGACCGTGCCGGGCACGCCGCGCGTCATTGCCCTGGCCGCCGAAGCGGCCCACTGGCTCATCTACCTGCTGCTGTTCGCGATTCTCGCCAGCGGCTACCTGATGACGACAGCCAAGGGCGACCCGGTATCGATTTTCGGCTGGTTCGAGGTCCCTGCGCCTGGCGCCCTGGTCGAACGCCAGGAGGAAATCATGGGCTTGCTGCATTACTGGACCGCCTGGGCCCTGGTGGGCCTGGTCGCCATACACGCCATGGGTGCCATCAAGCATCACGTGGTGGATCGCGACGAGACCCTGCGCCGCATGCTCGGGCTCGGCAACGCTTCGCAGCCGGACTACACGACTGATCGAAAGACCAAAGACAACAAGGAGATCTACTCATGAAGAAGTTTGCACTCAGCCTGGCAACCCTGCTGTCGCTGTCCTTTGCCAGCACGGCAGCCGTCGCCGATGATCATGCCTACAAGATCGACAAGGGCCACACTTTCATTACCTTCGAGATCAGCCACATCGGCTTCGCCTTCCTGCCTGGCAGCTTCAACGAGTTCGACGGCGAGCTGGTATACGACGCTGCCAATCCGGCGGACGCATCGACCCGTTTCACCATCCAGGTGGAGAGCATCGACACCGAGCACGCGGAGCGAGACAAGCACCTGCGTGGCGAGGACTTCTTTGACGTCGCGGAGTACCCGACGGCGACCTTCGTCAGCACGGCCTACGAGCCGACCGGAGACAACACCGCGAAGCTGACCGGCGACCTGACCCTCAAGGGTGTCACCAGGTCGATCGTCCTGGACGTCGTCATGAAGAATGCCGCCAAGGACCCCTGGGGCAATGACCGCATTGCCTTCGAGGCAACCGGCGAAGTGACGCTGGCCGACTTCAACATCGATTACGACCTCGGCCCGGCTTCGCGCACCGCCGACATCAAGATCGCCGTGGAAGCGATCAAGTAAGCCACACCCGTGGCGCGCAGTGATGCGCGCCGCACACCGTGCCCCTCGGTCGGCCTGCCCCGTCGTTCCCCGCGACCTGGCCGACCAACCCCCGGCCGACCCTGCGCTTGCCCCAGCGCAGGGTCGGTTTTTTTTCAGGCCGGTTTTTCCTCACCGGTGACTTCCGGCAGCGGGATTCTTTACACTCGCTGCAAAAAGGAGTCCATGCCATGGGTCGCTGGCGACCACCTGCCGAAAAGTCCACGCCCTACATCACTGCCGACGGCCATGTCCGACTCGAGGCGGAGCTCGATGGCTTGTGGAAGGACCGTCGCGAGGTCGTTGCCGCCTTGTCAGCCGCTGCCGCGGAAGGCGATCGCTCGGAGAACGCCGAGTACATCTATCGCAAGAAGCAGCTGCGCGAAATGGATCGGCGCATTCGCTACCTGCAGAAACGGCTGCCTGACCTGAAGGTGGTCGTTGACCTGCCTGCGAACCGGGAGCAAGTGTTCTTCGGCGCCTGGGTGACCCTGGAAGACGAGACCGGCAAGGAAAGGACGCTGCGCATCGTCGGTCCGGATGAAATCGATCCTGCGCAAGGCTGGATTTCCATCGATTCACCGATGGCAAGGGCCTTGTTGAAAAAGCAGCTGGACGACGATGTCGCGGTAGACACGCCTGAGGGTCGCCGCGAGTACCTGCTGGTCGGGGTGAGTTACACCCGACCCGATTGAACGTCAGTGCAGCCTCGGTGGCGGCTCGTCGTCATCGTCATCGCCAACGAGATAGATCGGCTCCTCGTCATCGACGGACTCGCCACGGCGTGCCATCTCCTCGAGCTCTTCCGGCGTGTACTTCCACAGGTCGCCGATAAGCGGATCGTCGCGCTCTTCGCCTTCCTGCTCCCATTCGTAATGCTTCTCCGGCGGTCGCGGGTCCAGCCTCGCGAACAGCGCGGCTGCCAGCAGGCCGCCAATGGCCCCTGACAGGTGCGACTCCCAGGACACGCCCGGGTCGCGCGGCACGATGGTCATCAGCATGCCGCCATAAAGAAAGAACACGGCCATTGAAATCGCCATCGCCGGACCATCGCGTCGAATCACGCCGGTGACGAACAGGTAGAACATCATGCCGTGGGTCAGGCCGCTGGCACCGATGTGCACGGCCGGGCTGCCGATGAGCCAGGTACCGATGCCGGCGCAACCCCAGATCAGCACGATGGTCGGTTGCCAGGCACGCGGGTAGCTGTAGATCAGCAAGGTGCCCAGCAACAGCAGGGGTGGCGTGTTTGCGATCAGGTGCTCCCAGTCACCGTGAATCAGCGGTGCAAACAGGATGCCGAACAGGCCTTCCGGCTCTCCCGGGCGAACACCCAGCTCGCGGTACGGGAGGTCGAGCCCCCAGGCCATGAACAGCAACCACCACAGGAAGGCGACAAAACCACCGCTCAGCAGGAAGGCATGCAACATGGCACCGGGCGGCCGTTGCAGCCCGTGGCTGCGGCGGCGTGACAGGGAAAAGCGGCGCGATCGATGACTCATGCCTTGATGCTACTCGATTGGCGCCGGGAAAAAAGCGCTACTCGGCAGGTTGGTCTCAGAAGGCGTGCGCCCGCCGCTGGCGAAGGAACAGCCACAGGCCCAGCGCCGGGCCCGGCGCAATCAGCCACAACACCTGGATGCCAAGCTCCGGCCACAAGGCCGTCATGATTTCGATCGAAATGACCGAGAGGAAAAAGCCGATGCCGTTCATCACGGCCAGCGCACTGCCGACGGTTCCCTGGGGCGCGGCCGCTGCCGACATCGCCGAGAACTGCGGCGAATCCGGCGCGACGGTAAACCCCCAGGCCAGCATCAACACCAGGAAGACGATCGCCGGCAGGTCCAGGCTCAACGGCAACACCAGGCAACACAGGCCCGACCCCAGCAAGGTCGTCCACGCCACCCGGCCACTGCCGAGCCGCGCCGAGAGCTGCCCGCCAATCACGCAGGACAGCGCACCCATGGCAATGAACGCGAATGCCAGCCAGGAGACTTCATGCGATGCGAGGTCTGGAAACTGCATTGCCAGCAGCAGCGGCGCCAGGGTCCAGGCGGTGTAGACCTCCCACATGTGACCGAAGTATCCGCTGGCCGAACGTCGAAACGCGGCCGTACCGAAAGCCTTCTGCACGGCCCGCCAGTCGAAGCGACCCGAGGATGGATGGTGCGGACCATCACCGATCAGCAGCACGAGCACACCAGCCAGCGTTGCCAGCACCGACGCCGTCATCACCACCGCCTGCCAGTCGCTGAAAACGTCCAGCGCGCGGATCAGGTGTGGCGCCGAGGTACCCAGCACCAGCATGCCAACCAGCCATCCCAGCACCTGGCCCATGCGTTCCGGCGCCCAGGTCACCACCAGCTTCATGCCGAGGGGGTAGATTCCGGCCAGTGCCAGGCCGGTGATGAAGCGCCAGCTCAACGCCAGCCACCAGGCATCGGACGCCAGCGCGAACGCCAGGTTGGCCAGCGCACCGACCAGTGCCGAAACAAAGAAAATGCGACTGGCGGCATAGCGGTCCGCCAGGCCGGAGAAGGCCATCAGGAAGGTGCCACTGATGAAGCCGAGTTGCACGGCGCTGGTCAGCCGTCCGATGCCGGCGGCATCGATACCCCAGCTCGCCATCAAGGCATCCGCCACGCCATTGGCGGAGAACCACAGCGAGGTGCCGAGGAACTGGGCGAGTGCAATCAGGTAGATGCGCCAGGACATGGAGGCAGTCTACGCCAGCAAGGCAGCAAGAAGCCGCTGGACCGAAGAGGCGCCAGCGGCTCCAGGCCCGCAGCGCTCAGGCGCGGGCGACGTTGATGTCGTTGGGCGAGTGGAAGTAATCGCTGGACTCGGCGAACTCGCGCAGCAGTTTCTGCATTTCGGCAATGCGCATTTCGGCGGTCTGCAGGTTGGCGCAGTCCTCGCAGGACAAGTCATCGCATGGCGCATTGGCGTACTGCCAGTAATGCACGGCACCGGACAGCAGGCCGTCAGCGATATCCCAGAGATCGGCTTCCGGATTGTCCGCAGCCAGCTGGTTGGCCAGCTCCACCAGCTTGCGGGCTGCCTCGTCCATGATGTTCTCGGGACCATGCTCGGCTGGGGTTTGGAGATTGGCGATTGGCTTCATTGTGTGTCGACTACCTGGTTTCGTGTCCGGGCAACCCGTGTCGGGCTGCCTCGAAGGGCCGAGCATGATAGCAAAATTCGTCATTTGACGCATTTTTACTCACGCCTCCGGGACGGCTGCGTTACCCTCATGGAGATGGCCAAGAAGACAAGGAGTCTGTCATGCCCGAGGTCACTCCCGATTCCATCCAGGTCCTTGCCACCCGCGAAGCGGTAGTCGGCGGCAGCCTGGTGATACGTCGCGCCCTGCCCCAGAAAGCCCGCCGCATGGTCGGTGCCTGGTGCTTCCTGGATCACTTCGGCCCCGCAGAGATCGAACCCGATTCGCCGGGCCTGCGGGTCGGCCCGCACCCGCACATCGGCCTGCAGACCGTCACCTGGCTGCACGAAGGCGAAGTGCTGCATCGCGATTCGCTGGGCTCCTTGCAGGAAATCCGTCCGGGCCAGCTGAACCTGATGACCAGCGGCGCCGGCATCACCCATTCCGAGGAATCGCCCGGCGAGCGCGGACCACGGCTGCACGGCCTGCAATTCTGGATAGCCCTGCCCGACGGCGCACGCCACGACGCTGCCAGTTTCGAACACCATGCCGAGCTGCCCAGCCGCACCTTGCCGAACGGCAAACTGACCGTGGTCATGGGATCACACGAGGACCTGGCATCGCCCGCCAGCACCCACACGCCATTGGTCGGCATGGAATTGCAGCTGGCCCGTGCCGGCGACGTCGATCTCTCGCTACGGGAGGATTTCGAACATGCCCTGCTGGTCAGCGAAGGCGCACTGCGCATCGGCGAGCTGGAGCTTGTTCCCGGCAAGCTATACTACCTGCCGAAAGCTGCGGATCGCCTTCGCTGCGAGGCCGAGGCCGGCACGCGGGTCTTCCTGCTGGGCGGCGAACCGTTCGGCGAAGCGATCGTCCTGTGGTGGAACTTTGTCGCACGGAGCGACCAGGAAATTCGCGCCGCCCTGGCGCAATGGGAAAACGGGGAACTGGGCAAGGTCGAGGGTTACGATGGTCCACCACTGGAAGCGCCCGCCCTGGAACACAAGCTGAAGGCACGCTGAGCGCGAGCGCGTGATTCCTGGCTCAGGCCGTTTCCTGCACCACCTGGTTGCGGCCCCGATCCTTTGCTGAATAAAGCGCCTTGTCCGCCCGTTTCAACATGTCTTCCACCGCCTCGCCATGGCGATACTCGGCAATGCCTGCCGACAGCGTCACGTGCATACCGGCATCCTGCTCAGCCCGCTGCACTTCCTCCTGGCGCAGGCGCAGGCGCTCCGCGCATTGCATGGCCCCTTCCAGCCGGGTTGCCGGCAGCAGGATGATGAACTCCTCGCCACCATAGCGCCCGAACGCCTCGTCCTTGTCCTGCGCAATCAAATCCATGCCGCGCAGCGTGTCCTCGGTCAGCTCGGCGAAATCTGCCAGCGCCTGGTCTCCCGCCGCATGGCCGTAGCGATCATTCACTTTCTTGAAATGATCGAGATCGATCAGCACCACGCTGAAAGGCTCGCCAGTGCGGTCGCTGCGTGCCTTCATGAGGTTCAGCAACTGCATGATGTAACGCCGGTTGTAGATTCCGGTCAGGTCGTCATGCTCGGCGAGTTCGCGAATCCGCTGGTTCACCAGCATGAGTTCCTCGTTGCGTTGCTGCAGCTTGAAGCGCAGGTTGCTGACATACACGCCGAACAACATCGTCCACAGCAACACGCCGCCCAGCACCAGCACCGACATGGTGTAGTAGTCCTCGCTCAGCAATCCGGGAAAAGCGGACTGCTCGACAATGACCAGCCCCACGTAGCTGGCGAAGGCCATGAAGGCGCAGATCATGAACTGCCGGGAATCGAGCGCGAAAATGCCGAACAGCATGGTCACCATGAAGGCGGCGATGGTCAGGCCCCGAATCTCGACCGCACTGGCGACCAGCACCAGGCTCCAGGCGAGCCCGACCAGGATCTGCGGCATGGTGAGCGAGGGATCGCGAAAACGCAGGCTGATACCACTGCGCATCAGGAAGTAGAAGATGGCCTGGCAAACCAGGATGCCGACACCGGCGAGGGCAACCATCAGGGTCGAGGCGCGCAGGAAACCAAGCTCCAGCGCCGCCAGGGCGATGGCATACCACATGCCGTAGGAAGCAAAGGACATGAGAAAGCGCCGCAACCGAACCCGTTTTGCCCAGTCGTCGTCGTTCCCGGCCTTCCGTTCCAGCAGTGGCTTGCCCATGGCTGCCCTCCCGCATCCTTGCAGACATTATATATAGTCCCTGCCCCGAAAGTGCCGAATCTGCTAGTCTTTCGCCCTTCGAAACAATGACCTGAAACCTGCCTGATACCGAGGAGATTCCATGGTTGACCAGACCGAAGCCGCCAGCAGCAACGATGCCCGCATGGATGCCGACGCCTTATACCGCGAGTCCGTGATCACCGATCGCAAGGTCGGCACCATCCGCATGCTGGAGCCCGTCAAGGCCGACGGCAGTGCCGATACCGAGCGCGACACCCTGTTCATGGGCCAGGCCAGCCTGTACACGCCGGGGGGCGCGCTGCCACTGAACTTCGAGCTGGAGGCAAAGACCCTCGCCGACGCCGTCGAGGCCTTCGCCGATGCCGCCAACAAGGCCGTCGAGGAAACCATGGAGAAGCTCAAGGAAATGCGCCGCGAGCAGGCGTCGCAGCTTTACGTACCCGGCCAGGGTGGCGGCCAGGGAGGACCCGGCGGCCAGGGCGGCGGCGGCATCCAGATGCCCTAAGTGATTGTTTTTCAATAAAAAAGGGGCCGAAAGGCCCCTTTTTTACACCAAGGTGCGGCTCACGACCCGAGGGTTGAGCGCCGCTTCAACAAGCCGTCCAGCATCAGGCTGGCCTGGCCGCGGGCCATCATTTCGATCTGCTCCTCGCTGCCACCGGCCTGCAACTGGCCGGTGGACATCAGCAGCGCAAAGCCATGCATCAGGGACCACAGTGTCAGGGTGGCTTCGCGCGCATTGACGGCCTTGAAGCGGCCGCTCTTGATGCCGGCATCGACAATGCCGCGCAAGGCGCCGAACGTCTTCAGCCTGGCGTCCTGCAACACCAGCGCGGTTTCGCCCTGGTCCAGCAGGCCACCAAACATCAGGTGATGCAGCTCGCGATTGGCCAGCGCAAAGCGCAGGTAGCCCACCATCGCGACCTGGATCTGCTCGGCCGGGTCTTCCACCCCGGCCGCCGCCAGGATGGCGTCGCTCAGCTGCTCATAGCCCGCCTCGGCCACGCAGGCCAGCATGTGTTCCTTGTCCCTGAAATGCCGGTACGGCGCGGCATGGCTGACACCTGCCGCCTTGGCGACCGCGCGCAGGCTGATTGCAGCCAGGCCCTTGTCGCGCAACAAGGCCCGCCCGGCCTCCAGCAAGGCCGCCCGCAGGTTGCCGTGGTGATAGCCCTGCTTGCCGGCCAGTTTCAAGGGCGTGGGTTCGTTTCCTTCGCTCATGTGTCAATCCTCATGCCTGTCGGCGCAACGTGGTAGGCTTTTCAACCGCTATTCGCACTATAGACGCCAGTGTTGACAGCGGCAACACGAATCTCGAGGAGGCTTGCCGTGTATCGCAAGAACTGGAAACGCCGCGTCGCCAAGCGCCTGCTGGCCCTGCCAATACTTGCCTTGTTCGCGCCGCTCGCTGCCTGCAGCAGCACGCCGGAAAATCCACCCGTGCCGGTGGATGCTGTCGAGCTGGATCGCTACCTCGGCCAGTGGTTTGAAATCGCCCGGCTGCCGAACCGCTTCCAGGACGACTGTGCCGGCGATGTCACCGCCACCTACGATCGCGCGGCAGCGGGCCGGATCTCCGTGCTGAACGAATGCCGCCGTGCGGACGGCAGCATGAACGCCGCCGAGGGCCTGGCGCGCATCGTGCCCGACAGCAACAACACCCGCCTTGAAGTGAGTTTCTTCAGCATCCTCGGCTGGCGACCGATCTGGGGCGATTACTGGGTGCTCGGTCTGGATCCGGAGTACCAGTGGGCCATTGTCGGCGAACCGAGTCGCGACTATGGCTGGATCCTCGCTCGTGAACCGGCGCTGTCGGACAGCGAACGCCAGCGTGTCGACCGCATCCTGGCCGAACAGGGTTACGACCCGGCTGATTTCCAAACGACAGAGCAATCTGGCGCATCGCAGCAAGCGCAGGAACGCGAATAAATTCGCGCCGCGCATGCAACCAAACAGCCTGCGCAACGTCATAGATAGACTCGAAAAAATCACCAAGCCAACAGGGGAGATTCAACGTGGCTAACAAGATATTCATCGGCTTGATCGCTGCCGGCATCGGCGCACTGGCCTACTGGTACATGAACGCAACACCTGTCGAAGTCGAGGCGCCGGTCGAAGATGTCGTCGCAGAGGTGGAGATCGAGCCTGCCGAACCGGAACCGGTCTCGGGTGTGGATCTCGACGCCATCAAACGCGAGGTTCGCCCACAGGACGATTTCTATGCCTTCGCCAACGGCGCCTGGCTGGACCATACCGAGATCCCGGATATCTACAGCGGTTATACCGTGTATCACGAAGTCTACGAGGAAGCCGAAAAGACCCTGCGTGACATCATCGAATCCGCTGCAAAATTCCCCGAAGCCAAGGGCGAGCGCGGCAAGATCGGTGCCTTCTATGCGAGCTTCATGGACGAGCAGACCATCAATTCGCTGGGGATCGCACCGATCCAGCGTGAGCGCGACCTGATCACGGCCATCCGCAACCAGCGCATGCTGCTGAACGCCATGGCCGAACTCGGTCGCAATGGCGTCGAAGTGTTTTTCAGCCATGGCGTCGGACTGGATGACAAGAACTCCAGCCAGTACGCGTTTTTCATCAGCCAGGACGGCCTGAGCCTGCCGAACCGCGATTACTACCTCGAAACCGACAACCCGCGCTTTGCGAAGGCCCGCGAGGCCCTGCCCGCTTACGTTGCGGACATGCTCGTGTTCACCGGCATGAGCGAAACGCAGGCTGCCCAGGCCGCCAGCGACATCATGGCGCTGGAAACGAAACTCGCCGAGGCGCAGTGGAGCTCGGTCGAGAATCGCGATCCGCAGAAGCGTTACAACCCCTACACACCGGCAGAGCTGAATGAACTTGCCAGCAACCTGCAGTGGGAACTGCTTCTTGAAAGCCTTGGCGTGGCCGACATCGACCGGGTGATCATTGGCCAGCCGAGTTACTTCGAGGCGGTCAATGCCCTGGTCGCGGAAGTGCCGCTGGAGACCTGGAAGGCCTGGCTGACCTACAAGACGCTCCATGGCTGGGCACCCCACCTCAGTGCGGAAGTCGCCGAACGCCGCTTCGACTTTGTGGGCCGTACCCTGCGTGGCCAGAAGGAAGAGGCGCCCCGCTGGCGTCGTGGCATCAGCCTGACCAATGGCGTCCTCGGCGAGGCTGTCGGCAAGGTCTATGTCGAGCGCGAGTTCCCGCCCGAAGCCAAGGCCAAGATGGAAGAGCTGGTGGCCAATGTCATCAGGACCTTCAACGAGGACATCGGCAAGCTGGAATGGATGACCCCCGAGACGCAGGCCAAGGCCCGCGAGAAGCTTGCCCGGTTCACGCCGAAGATCGGCTACCCGGATGAATGGAAGGATTACTCCGACCTCGATATCCGCTTTGGCGACCACACCGGCAACCTGCGGCGTGCCCGTGAATGGGACTACAGCCAGGACCTCGCCAAGCTCGGCGGCCCGGTGGATCGCAACGAGTGGTTCATGACGCCACAGACGGTAAACGCCTACTACTCGCCGTCGCGCAACGAGATCGTGTTCCCGGCCGCGCGCCTGCAGCCGCCGTTCTTCCAGCTGAACGCCGATGACGCAATCAATTACGGCGCTGTCGGTGGCGTGATCGGTCATGAAATTTCGCATGGCTTCGATGACAAGGGCAGCCAGTACGATGGCAACGGCAACCTGGTGAACTGGTGGAGCCAGGCGGATCGCGAAGCCTTCGAAGCCCGCGCACAGAGGCTGGTCGAGCATTACAACCAGTACGAACCGATCGAGGGCATGAACATCAATGGCGAGCTCACGCTCGGCGAAAACATCGGTGACCTCTCCGGCGTGACCATGGCGTACCGCGCCTACATCCGTTCGCTGAATGGCGAGGAACCGCCGGTCATCGACGG
>JAWWBS010000014.1 GCA_033720895.1 Gammaproteobacteria bacterium | reverse complement strand
TGAGGTGGACCTTCTCCTCGGCAGTCTCCAGCGCATCCAGGCAGGCGTCGACCTGGTGCTTTCCGCAAGCCACCATGTATTCGGCCTGCGACAGGTCGCGCTCGATATTGATGCCGGCAGTCACAAGGCGCTTGTTTTCCTGCTCGAAACCGGCAACGGCATTTTCAAAGACGGTTTCGGCGCGGCCATCCTCGCCCGCATTTTTCAACACGGCGCCGAACATGAACTTTTCGAATGGGCTCATAGATGCAAGGCCATATTCGCCGGCCTGATCTACGGTAGCGACGGAAGCAGCCCAATCCTTCTCGATGGCGTGCACCAACATCATATCTGCGCTTCTCACCTGGCTGACAGGAAGGCTCTTCAAGTCTTCAATGACGTCGGGTTCTCCCAGCATGGCTCGAGGCACGTAAAGGCCGGGCAGCGGCAGGCTGACCATGAGCTCGAGCTGGCCTGCGCGATTAAGCAGGCTGGAGACACCGCGCAAATCCCACAGCGTGCCCTTTTCGCTGGCATGGGCCGTCAGGGTATGGCGCGCCGCATCGGCATAACGGTGCTGCGCCATGCGAATCCGTCCTAGCAGCTGGTGGCCGCGCTGGTCTCCAATGGCCAGGAATTTCTGCGCAAGTTTCTCGGCGTCATCGAAGCGATCCCGCTTTATGAATTCCTCGGTCAGGTTCGCGGCTACCAGGAAGTTCAAGGGGTCGCGCTGGATGGCCTCTTCAAGAACGACCAGTGCGCGTTGCGGATTGATGTCGTCCAGCCCACGCGCCAGCCATACGGCTGCCTCCAGGTAGGACGGGTTTTTCTTCAAGGCCGTTTCCAGGTCCCTGATGGCTTCTTCCACATCGATACCGTCATACACCTGGATAGCCGCGGAGGCCGCCAGGGTTTCCGGTTCGCCGGGTGCGTAACGTTGTGCCAGGCGCAGGTAATTGCCACCGCGTTCGATGACAACATCCGGTGCGAATTCCCCGTAGCCGCCGGAATACAGCAACCAGATGCAGATGGTCAGCTGGGCATAGGCCTTGCCGTACTCGGGTTCGATGGCGACCGCGCGCTCGAAATGATCTACAGCAGCCTCCAGGCTTTCTCCCGTGCGCTGAACCATCAGGTGCCGGCCCAGCAGGTATTCATCATAGGCGGCGGGTGAGATTTCCTGCTTCAGCGTCGGGGATTGGCCGTCGACGCCAAAGCGGGTCTCAAGCTCGTCGGCGATAGCGCGGGAGATTTCATCCTGCAAGGCAAAGATACCGGTCATGCTGCGCGTGTAGGTCTCGCTCCACTCGTGATAACCAGAGCGCGTGTCGATCAGCTGCGCCGTGATTCGCACCTGGTCGCTGTCGCGACGCACGCTGCCCTCGACCAGGTAATTCACATTAAGCAGTTCACCGATACGCTTCACATCGCCGGGTTCGCTTTTGAACTGGAACGAGGAAGTACGTGCAGCGACTTTCAATTGCGTGTTGCGGGCCAGCAGGTCGAGCAGTTGCTCGGAAAGCCCTTCGGCAAAGTAGGCCTGGTCACCGGCAGCAGAAAGATCGAGGAAGGGCAGCACGGCAATCGAGGTGTTGCCGTCGTTATCTGGCGAATCAGAAGAGAGGTTCGAGCCGAAGTAGCCGATGGCAATGCCCGCCATGACCAGGGCGGCAAAGGTGTAGAGGCGCTTTTGGCCGACAGCCGGCCCGCTGACCTTGACGCCGTCAGGCGTCAATTCGAGCGCCCAGGCGAGAATCAGTGAAATCGGGAAACCCATTAGCAGGATGAAGAACAGGGTCTTCAGCACCCAGTCGGGGGCTTCGAAGACGGGCAGGGCCAGGCCGGCGACCTGCGCGAGCAGCCACGCCGTGACGGCATAGATGACCGCAACCCTGACGACCTTGCGTTCGCGCAATTCCTTCCAGAAACCCATTCAGCCCCCCTAGCGACATTCGTGCCTTCATCCCTGCGATCCGGCACTTGTCTCAGTGTAGTAGAGCCGGAGCCGCACTTACCGAGGAAAGCCTGATGCGATGCTTAATATCCTGCAGCGCATCTGTTAGCTTTCAGGCAATCGCGAACGAGCAGGAGACAAGATGACCGCCGCTGAAAACACCTACCAGCCACGCTCCACCTTTGTCGATGTCATCGCCTGGCTGTTCATTGTCATGGCAGGCCTGGCCATGCTGATTGGCATTGCCCAGAACATCATGGTGTGGACGCTGTTCCCGGTCTTCGATGAGCAGGTCACCGCATCGGCAAACGCCGCTGCGCAACAGGGTTCGGCCTGGATGCTCCGTTTCATGCCGTACTTCTTCCTGTTCATGCTGATCGTCTTCACGATGACCTTCGTGGCCGCCATCAATCTCTATTTCCGCAAGAACTGGGCACGGCTACTGTTCATCGGTCTGATGGTGTTCGCCATTGTCTGGCAGCTGGGCGGGATTCTTGGCATGAACTTCGTGATGGGCGCCATTGATGATGCAACCGCAACCACCGACAACATGACGGACAGCTTTCACCGGGTCCAGCAGATGATGAAGTTTGTCAGCATTGCCATCGCGCTGGCGTTCAGCGGGCTCTTTGCATGGATTGCCTGGAAACTGAATACGCCGGTCATCAAAGCCGAATTTTCCTGACGCGATCCATCCTTAATAAAGGACGTTCGCTCGTTTCCAGCTGGACCTTGCTACGGGAGCCATTGGCTTGACCGAGAATTTCATTGCCTACGTCATCTTTGCCTCCGTGGCGGCATTCACGCCGGGGCCGAACAACGTGATGGTGTCTGCCTCCGGTGCCAATTTCGGCTATCGCCGCACCATTCCGCACCTGCTGGGCATCGCCTTCGGGTTTCCCGTCCTGCTGGTATCGGTGGGCCTGGGCTTCGGCCAGCTGTTCACGACCTATCCGGCAGCGCATACCGCGCTGAAAGTAGCCGGCTGCGCCTATCTGCTGTTCCTCGCCTGGAAGATCGGCAGCACGCCGCCGCAGAACCTGGAGGAACAGGAACACGCCGCCGAGGAAAAGCAGGGCAAACCGCTGACCTTCCTGCAGGCTGCCGCCTTCCAGTGGGTGAACCCCAAGGCCTGGACCGTGAATGTCAGTGCGGTGGCCGCGTTCACCACCCTTGATGGTTACGCCATGCAGCTCTTTTATATGGTGCTCGCGGCCATCGTCATCGGATTCTCGAGCTCGAGCACCTGGACACTGTTCGGCCAGGCCATCGGCCACGTGCTGTCGACGCCGCGCCAGCAGCGAGTCTTCAATATCAGCATGGGGATATTGCTCGTCGCCTCGCTTTATCCCATCCTGAAAGCATGAAAGACATCCCACGCTCTGCCCTGTTGCTTGGCCTCGCCGGGCTGATTCCCTTCTATGCGCCCTTGCTGCCTGCTGTAAGGGGCTGGTTGCCCTTGGATGCATTTCTTGCCTACGCGGTCGTGATTGCAGGCTTCATGGCGGGCGTGCAATGGGGCATGGGCGTCGCCACCAACACCCCGCGCGGCTGGGCGGTGTACGGCGTATCCGTGCTGCCCGCGCTATGGGCGGTGCTGGCTTTCATCGTGCCGCGCAACCAGGCATCGGAAGTACTGGTGGTGGCCTTCCTGGCAATCCTGGCCAGCGACTGGTGGCATGTGCAGGCGGGTCGCCTGCCGCGCTGGTACTGGCGCTTGCGCATCCTGCTGACCGCTTTCGTGGTACTCGCCCTGCTGGGCTGGGCGTTTTTGCTGGCCGCTTGAGCGGCTGCGTTGTTACTCTCTCTTTTTACTACCAAGCGGTGAATGCCAAGCCATGATGTCCCTGTTGATCACGTATTTCCTGATCGCCATCTGCACCTCCTTCCTGTGCTCCTTGTGGGAAGCGGTACTGCTGTCGATCACGCCATCCTATGCGCAGATCAAGCTGGAAGAAGGCACTGTGCTCGGCAAGCGCTTGAAGAAGTTCAAGCAGAACATCGACCGGCCGCTGGCCGCGATACTGACCCTGAACACGATCGCACATACCATCGGCGCGATCGGCGTGGGCGAGCAGGCAACCCTTATATGGGCTGAATCCAATCCCCTGATTACCGGCCTGGTCGTGCCCGTTGCCATGACCCTGGGCATTCTCATCCTGTCCGAAATCATTCCGAAGACCATAGGCGCGAACTTCTGGAAGGAGCTGGCACCTTTCACGGTGGCATCGCTGCGAGTGATCATTTTCCTGCTTTGGCCGCTGGTCTGGTTCAGCCAGCTGATCACGCGCCTGCTGAAGAAGGACAAGGAAGCCAGCATCTTTTCGCGCTCCGATTTCGTCGCAATGGCGGAGATCGGTGCCAAGCAGGGCGTGTTCGAGCGAGGCGAAACCGAGATCATCAACAACCTGCTGCGCTTCGATTCGGTGCGCGCGCGCGATGTCATGACGCCGCGGCCGGTAGTGAAGGTGATTTCGGAAGAAATCACCCTGCGCGAATTCTACGAGAGCAATCGGGATTTTCGTTTTTCGCGCATACCCGTCTACAAGGGTGAAAGCCAGGAGGACATCACCGGCTTCGTCCGCAAGGACGAACTGCTGCGACACCTGGTCGAGGACCAGGGCGATACCACTGTCGGCTCGATCAAGCGCGACATGCTGGTAGTGCACGAAAGCGCACCGATTCCGGACCTGTTCAACCGCTTCCTCGAGCAGCGCGAGCACATTGCGCTGGTGGTCGACGAATTTGGCGGCATGTCGGGCATTGTCACCATGGAGGACGTGATCGAAACCCTGCTGGGCATGGAGATCGTCGACGAACTCGACAATGCGGCCGACATGCAGCACCTTGCTCGCCAGCAGTGGGAAGAACGCGCGCAGCGACTCGGCTTGCTGGATGACCTCGAGAGGGAAGATTAGGCCGCGGCAGAGCCGTTGATGTTCTATCCTTGATGCAACAATAAAGGCCGAGAACGGCCACGCATCGGGGACAACAGCATGTCGCAGACCATGGCCGCGCCACCGCTCAAGGAGCGCATTCACTCCATCGACCTGTTACGCGGCCTGGTGATGATCATCATGGCGCTCGATCACGTGCGCGATTTCTGGGGGCCGCTGCCGGCCCAGCCGGAAGACATGGACGAGCCGGGCATGGCCTTGTTCCTGACGCGCTGGATCACCCACTTCTGCGCACCCGTCTTCGTATTCCTTGCCGGCACCAGCGCGTGGCTCTACCGCAGCAACACGGGCTGCTCGCAGGGCGAGTTGCAGAAATTCCTGATCACCCGCGGCCTGTGGCTGGTCGTCATCGAAGTGACTGTCGTGAACATGAGCTGGGGCGCCGTCTGGCAGATGCCCTTCTCCTTCCTGCAGGTGATCTGGGCAATTGGCTGCTCGATGATCGTGCTGGGCCTGGTCCTGCCGCTGGGGGTACGCGCCATCGCTGTACTGGGCCTGTTGCTGGTGTTTGGTCACAACCTGCTCGATGGCATTGCGTCACAGCAGTTCGGTGACTACGCGATTCTCTGGATGCTGGTGCACGAGCAGAATTTCCTGCCCATTCTTGGCGGCAGCTGGAGCCTTTTCATTGCCTATCCGCTGGTGCCGTGGATCGGTGTCATCATGCTGGGCTATGCCTTCGGCAGCCTCATCACCAGCCATCCGAATGGTGGCTGGTTCGGCCCGACGTTCAAGATCGGCCTGGCGATGACCATGCTGTACATCGTGCTGCGCCTGTTCGGACTGTATGGCGACCCGGTGGCCTGGGACAGCAGTGGCGGTTTCGAGGCCGCTTTGATCAGTTTCCTGAACGTCGAGAAATATCCGCCTTCGCTGCACTTCCTGCTGATGACCATCGGCCCGGCCTTGATGTTGATGCCGTGGATGGAAGGCCTGCGCGGCAAGGCGGTCGACATGATCAGCGTGTTCGGCCGCGTGCCGTTCTTCTATTACGTCATCCACCTGCCGCTGATCCATGCGACGGCCGCCATCTACCTGGTCCTGCGTTACGGGTCCGCTGGCTGGCAGTTCGCGCCACCGCAGGCCTATCCGCCGGAGTACAGCCAGAGCTTGCTGGTCGTGTATGCAGCCTGGGTGGGCGTCATCGTGGTCCTGTATTTTCCCTGCCGCTGGTACGCGGCACTGAAGCGTCGTCGCAAGGACTGGTGGCTTAGCTACCTTTGAGCATGCTGTCCTGCAGCAGCAGAAGTTTCATGTTCTTGCCACGAATTGGAAACCAAAACCGGGTTTCATGCATCAAAGGATATAGAGCCGGAGATAACAGAGGCAGTCATGGGTGAACATCGGCCAAAACGAGTACCGATCGAAAAGCCGGTTGATGCCGACTCGCCGCATCCTCATTGGGACAGCCTGCTGGAGCGCTTGTGCAGCTATCGTCGCTGGCGCGCCACGTCACTCGACTGTTCCCTGCCGGATACCGCGGCGCCGAAGAAAAAACGGCATTAGCCGGCGGTTTCAATCGCCGAGCGCATCGAACAATTGGAATGCCAGTTGGTTGAAGCGTTCGCGCGGCGTGGCCCAGGCTTGTGCCTCCGGATCACCATGCCAGGTCAGTTTCCGACACAGCTTTGCCACCCTGGGCATGTCGAAATCACCCTCTTTCCAGCTGTGACCGAATTCATTGCGGATGTTGCGCAGGCTGTTGAGGTCCCGATAGGTCTGGCCATCGATGAGCCCCAGTGCGTGACAGGCCTTGCTGCGGGCTGAAAAGCTGCCCAGTGGCGCCAGCGGGCCATCCAGCAGCTCCAGCCCTGTCTTGCGACTGCTGAAGTGATCGAGCAGGCGCCGCTTCAGGCATTCGTCCAGGTAGCTGGCGGCGAGCAAGGCCGCGGCCCGGTCGGACTCGGCCTTGAACTGTTCGATCAATGCTTGCTTGTCCAAGCCCTTACCCCCGTGGCCGACCCGCGATCATGCCCGGCTGCGGGTCACTCCAGGGAGCGGCGCAGCGTGTCTGGATATCGATGGCTTCAAATATAGATGGCCATCGGCAGGTCGTGGGCATCGCGGTGCTCGGGACCACCAACCCAGCCGGACTGCCAGGAAAGAATGCGCTGCGCCGTCCAGAGGCAGGCAACGGCATCGATCAGGTCATCGGCATTGACGTCCTTCCGATGGTAGTTCTCTTCGAGCTTCGACAGCATCGCGTCCAGCCATTCGCGGCGCCATGCCAGTGTCAGCAGCCCGAGTCTTTCTTCCTGGCCTTCCGGTGTGCGTTTTGAGTGCAGCACCGGGGATTCCTGGTTCATGTGGGCAAACGACAGCTCCGGGTGCACCTCGTAGGTTCGGCCGCGGACGGAGTCGTTCTTCCTGAGGCAGGCATCGACCTCGGCGATCTTCGGCATGATGTTCCAGACCTGGCGACTGTAGCGCTTGCCCTCGATTTTCTCGCGAATGGCGCAGGCTTCTTCGTAGCTACTGGCATTTACTGCAGCACGCAAGGGCGCCGGAAACACGGTCGAGCCGCGTGGCTTGAGGCGCTTTCGTGCTTCGAGGTCACAGGCGCGAGCGTCCTTGTCGGGCAGGCCGATGGGAATGTCGATACCGATGAAGGCTGTCGGAAACCGTTCCGCAAGGGCTTCGAAATGTTCTTCGACGACAAAATCGAAGTCACCGCCGTGCTCGTGGACGGCAATCCAGCCGGCCGGACAGCCATCAACGCCGATGGCAGATACTTTGGACATCATTGCTCCGTTGGAGAAAGTTATCCTGCCACCCTAACATCCTGCTGTTGTGATCGCAGGCGACGCCTGCCCTCCCGTCCCCCTCCAGGCTGAAATATGCCGCCCCGACCGCCGGTCTTGGTAGGCTGAATCCCAGTCATTCCGCGCCCGGAGCCCCTCATGGCCAGTCCCTGGATCCGCAACAGCCTGATAGCCGCCCTTTGTGCCACAGCCGTGATTCTGGCGGCCTGGTGGCCCAATGGCGGTTCGCTGCGAGCCGCGGTGGTCGCGCCAGAGCTTGCAGGCACGGCGGCCGCGCCCGACTTTCCCGAGGGGCTCGACTGGATCAATACCAACGGTGAGCCCCTCAGCCTGGAGGACCTGCGCGGCAAGGTCGTGCTGCTCGATTTCTGGACCTATGGCTGCATCAATTGCTACCACATCATCCCCGACCTGAAGCGACTGATGGCGAAGCATGGCGACGCGTTGGTGGTGGTGGGCGTGCATTCGGCCAAGTTCGCCTCCGAGGGGGACACGCGCCGGATACGCATGATCGCGCAACGCTACGAGCGCGACGAACCGATCGTCAATGACCGAGGTTTTGCCATCTGGACGTCGTATGGGGCTCGCGCCTGGCCAACGCTGGTGCTGATCGATCCGGCGGGCAACGTGGTCGGCAAGGTAGCAGGCGAGGGCCATTACGAATTGCTGGACGATGCCATCACGCGCCTGCTCGAAACCTTCGAAGCGCGGGATGCCATCGATCGCACGCCGCTGCCATTCGGGCCCGCGCCGGAGCCGGATACGTTCCTGCGCTTCCCTGGCAAGGTCATCGCCAATGGGCGTCACATCTACATCGCCGATTCCAACAATCATCGCATCCTGGAGACGGACCTCGCCGGCAAGCTTAAGCGTATTTTCGGCACCGGCGAACCGGGACTTGCCGATGGCGCCGCTTCCGATGCGCGTTTCCGGCAGCCGCAGGGGCTGGCCCTGGATGGCAATGGCCGGCTCTATGTCGCCGACACCCTGAACAGTGCCATCCGCCGCATCCATCTCGACAGCGGCGAGGTAGAGACACTGGCCGGTACCGGCGAGCAGATTTACATGACCAGGGCCCGGTATGCCGCCGGCGGTACGCCACTCAATTCACCCTGGGACGTGCTCTGGCATGACGGCGATCTTTTCATCGCCATGGCCGGCCAGCATCAGTTGTGGCGCCTCGATCCACAGAACGATGTTCTCGAACGCTACGCCGGTTCGGGACGCGAAGCCCTGCAGGATGGTCGGCGTCTCGAGGGTGGCCTGAACCAGCCGAGTGGCCTGGCGACCGATGGCAAGCAGCTGTTCTTTGCAGACAGCGAGGCCAGCGCGATTCGCTACATCGACTTCGACAACAATCGCATGAACACCATTGTCGGTACCGGCCTGTTCGATTTCGGCGATGTCGATGGCAAGGGCGATCATGTCCGCCTGCAGCATCCGCTCGGCGTGACTTATGCCAACGGCGTGCTGTATGTCGCGGATACCTACAACGACAAGATCAAGGTCGTCGATCCCGCGGAGCGGACCTCCCGCACCTTGATCGGGGGCAAGGGCGAGCTATTCGAACCTGGTGGCCTGCACTTCGCCAACAACAGGCTCTACATTGCCGACACCAACCAGCACCGCATCATGGTGTATGACTTTGCAACGGGCGAGCTGGCAGAGCTGGAGATTGCCGAATAGCGGAGGTGCCAGCGGGCCTTCGCCCGCTGGCCCTGCGAATCACTCGGCAGGTTCGGCCGCGGTGGCGTGCTGCGACTCCACGGGATCACCCTTGATGGTTATCGAAAAGTGCTTGTTCTCGGGCGTGATGAAGATTTCCTCGAGCTCCGTGCCGAGAACGCCTTCGCGCAACAGGCGCGCCGCATAGACCTGTACCTGCGTGCTGTCCTCGGGTTCGGCAAAGCGACCATGAACGCGTTGCAGGCCTTCCTTGTACGAGCCCACTCCCATGACATGAACGCCATCCGGTGCCAGCGACCAGACGGTCGCGACGCGCTCTGCGTCCTTGCTGACCTTGCGGACCTCGTAATCCGACAGCGAATAGCCGGCGTAGAAGCCGCTGCCAAGCAGGCCGAGGACCAGTGCGGCGGCAATCACCGCTTTCTTCAACTGGCCATTGCGGGTGGGGTCTCGCTGCAGGGTGTCGAGGTCTATTTCCAGTGCGGTTGCCAGGCGATCGAGCACCCCCTCCGAGGCCTGCGAGCGATCGTTCTCCAGCTTGGAAAGATAGGATTGCTCGATCTCGGCGCGCTCGGCGAGCTCGGGTTGGGTCAGGCCGCGAACCTGTCGCCAGTGCTTGAGATTGGTTCCCAGTGACATTTGCATCTCCTTGGTGGTTTCAAGAGGCTGCAAGTTTTCCTGCCTGCCCTTGGAATAAGAATCATCTCGGGCGTGAATAATGCAAGAATAACGATGAATCCTCAGGAATAGAGCGGATTCCCGGGGAGAAAAGCAAAGAGTTTTCGGAATCTTCCCTGGGCTGCGTAGAATGAACGGGTCATTCTTGACTGCCGCATTATCAAAGGTGTTGCCTTGAAAGACCGCAAGCTGGAAATGACCGAGATCCTGGACTGGCTCGCGGAGGACCGCATGGCCAGCCAAGAGCAACTGGACATCATGCGCGACCTGGCGCACCGCTTTCCCGGCCGCCACCCGCTGACGGTGATTGCCGAGCGCAACTGGCAGCATCCTGAATCGGGCAAGCGCCTGACCCTCGATGCACTGACCGAATGGCTTGCGAACAGGCTGGATCTCGAGTGCTATCACGTCGATCCGTTGCGCCTCGACGTGGCTCGCGCCTGCGAAGTCATGCCTTACGCCTATGCCGAGCGATTCAATGCCCTGCCGGTGGAAGTGCGCGACAAGGAAATCCTGGTCGCCACTGCCGAGCCCTTCCTGCAGAGCTGGAACAAGGAACTGTCTCAGCTGCAGGGCAAGCCGATTCGCTGTGTGCTGGCAAACCCCGAGGACATCGGACGCTTCCGGATCGAGTTCTACAACATGGCCAAGTCCGTGTTTGGCGCCGAGAAGGATTCCGGCAACAAGCGTGGTGGAGCACAATCGCTGGAGCAGCTCATGGAGCTGTCCCGCTCCGGCAAGCTGGAAGCGAACGACCAGCACATCGTTTCCATCGTCGACTGGTTGCTGCAATACGCCTTCGAGCAACGCGCCTCGGACATCCATATCGAACCGCGCCGCGAGTTCGGCAACATCCGTTTCCGCATCGATGGCGTGCTGCACGACGTTTACCAGTTGCCGACTGCGGTCCTGACGCCGGTCACCAGCCGCCTCAAGATCCTGGCGCGCATGGACATCGCCGAGAAGCGCCGGCCGCAGGACGGTCGCATCAAGACCCGCGACCCCGACGGTGGCGAAATAGAGTTGCGCATGTCGACCATGCCGACAGCCTTCGGTGAGAAGCTGGTGATGCGCATTTTCGATCCCGAGGTGTTGCTGAAGGATTTCACCCAGCTCGGTTTCGATCCGCAGGACGAGGCTACCTGGGAGCACATGACGAAACAGCCGAACGGCATCGTGCTGGTGACCGGGCCGACCGGCTCCGGCAAGACCACGACGCTGTATTCGACGCTGAAGCGCCTGGCCAGGCCGGAAGTGAATGTCTGCACGGTCGAAGACCCGATCGAACTGATCGAGCCCAGCTTCAACCAGATGCAGGCCAATGACGCGCTCGAGCTGGGTTTTGCCGATGGCATTCGCACCCTGCTCCGGCAGGACCCCGACATCATCATGATCGGCGAGATTCGTGACGGCCATACGGCCGAAATGGCGGTGCAGGCGGCGCTGACCGGCCACCTGGTGCTGTCCACCCTGCATACCAACGATGCACCCTCGTCGCTGACCCGCCTGCGCGACCTGGGCGTCCCGGGCTACATGCTGCACTCCTCGCTGCTGGGGATCATTGCGCAGCGGTTGATTCGCACGCTGTGCCCGAACTGCAAGCGGCCGGCCGAGATCGGCGATCCGGAATGGGAAGCGCTGACCCGCGGCTGGAAGATCAAGAAGCCGGCACAGGTCAACGAGCCCGTTGGCTGCCTGGAGTGCCGCAACACCGGTTTCCGGGGGCGCGTGGGCATCTACGAGATGCTGCAGGTCACGCCCGAGGTGAAGGAGCTGATCGGTGCCGATGCGCCGCTGGAGACCGTTCGCAAGACGGCCCAGAAAGCGGGCATGCGCCCACTTCGCCTGCGCGGTGCGCAGAAGGTTGCCGCCGGCCTGACCACGGCCGAGGAAGTCCTGCGGGTCGTACCGCCGCCCGATCCCGGCGCCTGATCGGCGCTCGCGACCCCTGCCGTGCCCCGCTGTACTGGCGGGGCTCCCCGTTGTCCTCGCCGTGACGGCATTTGCCAGTGAATTCCTACACCTGAGCAAGATTTACTCAGGTATACTTGCCGCCCTTTCGAGGCGGCTGACAGCATTCGAGATGGCAATGGAGTGGCAACAGAAGCTTGAAGAAGGCCTGGCAGCGCTGGCGCTGACCGAGCCGGCCTTGCAGGCCGGGCTGGAGCGCTACATCGGCCTGCTGGAAAAGTGGAACAAGGCTTACAACCTGACGGCGATCAGGGATGCTGGCGAGATGGTCACGCTGCACCTGCTGGACAGCCTGGTGGTGGCGCCATTGCTGCCGGCCGGGTCGCTGGCCGATGTCGGCACCGGGGCCGGCCTGCCGGGCATTCCGCTGGCCATGTTGCAGCCCGAGCGGGAAATTACCCTGCTGGACTCGAATATCAAGAAAACGCGCTTCTGTCAGCAGGCCGTGCTGGAACTGGGATTGAAGAACGTGACAGTGGTGCATTGCCGGGATTCGGACTACCACCCGGACCGGCCCTTTGCTAACGTAATCTCCCGTGCGTTCGCATCGCTGGCCGATTTCGTGGCCGGCACAGAGCACCTGGTCGCCGATGGGGGAAGCTTGCTGGCGATGAAAGGGGCTTACCCGGAAGACGAGGTCAAGGCGCTGCCCGCGAGGGCCCGCGTGCAGGCCAGTCACCCCCTGGTAGTACCGGGACTGGACGCCGAAAGACATTTGTTGGACATCCGATTGACCGGCTCGCCATGAGCGAGACAGGTGAATTCCCCGGGGCAGGGGCCGCCGCACAGCTGCAGGCGGGACAGACAGGAACACAGCCTCCTATGGGCAAGATTTACGCAATTACCAACCAGAAAGGTGGCGTCGGCAAGACGACCACTGCGATCAACCTTGCGGCGTCGCTGGCGGCTACCAAGCGCCGGGTGCTGCTGGTGGACCTGGACCCGCAGGGCAATGCCACCATGGGCGCCGGCATCGACAAGCATGCCATCGACAAGACAGCCTGTGACGTGCTGCTGAACGAGGCGACCGCTGCCGAAGCCATCGTCACGGCCGACAAGGCCAACATCGACGTGCTGCCGGCCAATTCGGACCTGACGCATGCCGAAGTCACTCTTATTAATGAATTCGGTCGCGAGACGCGGCTGCGCAAGGCCCTGGAAACGGTCAAGGATCGCTACGACTACATCCTGATCGACGGCCCGCCGTCGCTGAACATGCTGACCGTGAATTCGCTGACGGCCGCCGATGGCGTGCTGATTCCGATGCAGTGCGAGTACTACGCCCTCGAAGGCCTGGCCGCGCTGATGGATACCATCGACCAGATCAAGGAAGCGGTGAACCCGAAGCTGGAGATCGTCGGCGTGCTGCGCACCATGTACGATCCGCGCAACAACCTGGCTGGCGACGTGTCGGCCGAGCTGGTCGAGCATTTCGGCGACAAGGTCTACCGGACCATGATCCCGCGCAACGTGCGACTCGCCGAAGCCCCGAGCTACGGCATTCCGGCACTGGTGTATGACAAGACCTCCCGTGGCGCGCTCTCCTACCTGGCGCTGGCCGGGGAGATGATTCGCCGCGAAGAGAAGGAACGCCTGTCGGCCTGACGACGGGTTTTGATTGATTCGGCAGCCCCACGGGGCCTGCCAGGGAAGTGGACAAGGCAATGGCAGCGAAAAGACGTGGTTTGGGACGCAATCTCAGCGGGCTGATTTCCGGCAGTGCGCCGACGCAGTCCAGTGGCAGCGATGCGCCGATCGACAAGGAGCGCGCCCCCGACGCCGAGCTGAAGGACGTTGCCGTCGACTTGCTGCAGTCCGGCAAGTACCAGCCGCGCCACGATTTCCAGCAGGAAGCACTGCAGGAGCTGGCTGACTCCATCAAGGCCCAGGGCGTGGTCCAGCCGATCGTCATCCGCCCGATCGACGGTGGTCGCTACGAGATCGTCGCCGGTGAACGTCGCTGGCGCGCTGCGCAGCTGGCCGGCCTCCACAGCATTCCCGCCGTGGTTCGCAATGTGCCGGATTCCGCTGCCATTGCGATGGCCCTCATCGAGAACATCCAGCGCGAGAACCTCAATCCGCTGGAAGAGGCGATGGCGCTGAATCGCCTGATTTCCGAATTCGACATGACCCACCAGACCGCCGCCGAGGCCGTGGGCCGCTCTCGCGCCGCGGTATCCAACCTGTTGCGCCTGCTGGAACTCGAGGAAGGCGTGAAGCAGATGGTCGAGGCGCGCCAGCTGGAAATGGGCCACGCCCGTGCCCTGCTGGGCATCAAGGGCGCCGGCCAGGTGACAGCGGGCCGCCAGGTCGTGGACCGCGGCATGTCGGTGCGCGAGACCGAGAAGCTGGTGCGCAAGCTGCTGTCCGGCAGTGATACGCCGAAGAAAGCGGCAAAGAAGACGGACGATCCGAACATCCGCCATCTCGAAAGCGAGCTGACCGAAAAGCTGGGTGCGGCGGTCAAGCTGCAGCAGTCCGGCAAGGGCAAGGGCAAGCTGGTCATCAGCTACAACTCCCTGGACGAGCTGGACGGCATTATCGGCCACATCAAGTAAGCCGCCTAAGCGACTGACGCGCTGCCGAAACCTCGGCAAAAAGCGGCGAAAACCCCTGAAAAATCGCCAATCCGGGATTGAACCGGAATTCAGATATCTTTATACTTCCGCGGCTCAACCGAGGGGGCTGTCGAGGTTTGCCGCGTGCTGAAATCCATACCGGCAAAAATCGTTACAGGACAGCTCCTCGTCGGGATCGCGGGCGCAGCCATCACCTGGCCGCTGGCCGGGGCAAAAGCAGCCCTGGGGGCATTCCTGGGTGGCGCAATCGGGGCTCTACTCTCCCTGTATTTCGCGATAAGGGTTTTCATGCGTCGCGACGCGGAGTCACCGCGGGCGATGTTGCGAGCTTTCCAGCGTGCCGAAATGCTGAAGTTCGTAATGGCCGCCGCGCTGTTTTCGCTGGTGGCGATATACCTGGCGGATGTCTGGATTCCGCTGATGACGACATTCGTGGCGAGCCTGGCCGTATATGGCCTGGCCTTAACCTGGAAATCTGGAGACGGGTACTGACATGTCCGGCGAAGCAGCAGCGACCACGCCTACATCCTATGTGCAACACCACCTTACCCACTGGACCGTGGGCGAGGGTTTCTGGGCCTTGCATATCGACACCCTGCTGTTTTCATGGCTGACGGGCATCCTGATGCTGCTGATCCTGCGTGCCGGCGCCAAGCGCGCTACCGCGGGTGTGCCGGGCACCATGCAGAACCTGGTCGAAACCCTGGTGGACTGGGCCGACAACTCGGTCAAGGAATCCTTCCACGGCCCGCGGGGCTTCATCGGCCCGATGGCGCTGACCATCTTCATCTGGGTGCTGTTCTGGAACTTCCTGGACATCGTGCCGGTGGACTGGGTGCCGAGTTTCGCGATGTGGGTGGGCGGCCAGCTGGGTTACGATCCGCATCACGTCTACATGCGCATCGTGCCGTCGGCCGACATGAACGCCACGTTCGGCCTGTCGATTTCGATCCTGCTGCTGATCATTTATTACAGCTTCAAGGGCAAGGGTGCCGGTGGCTTCGCCAAGGAATTGCTGACGCATCCCTTCGGCTCGAACCCGTTCCTGATCATCCCGAACATCGTGCTGAACATCGTCGAGCTGCTGGCCAAGCCGATCTCGCTGGCGCTCCGACTGTTCGGCAACCTGTACGCTGCCGAGCTGATCTTCATGCTGATCGCCCTGCTGGCAGCCACCGCGACCGGCTTCGATGCCGCGAGCTTTGGCGGCTTCATTGGTGCGATCGTGATGGGCCTGGCCTGGACCTTGTTCCACCTGCTGGTGATTCCGCTGCAGGCGTTCATTTTCATGACGCTTGCCATCGTGTATCTCAGCATGGCGTACGAGAATCACTGATTTCGCTTTTTGTTGTTAGTTAGGTTTTTTCTTTAATAAGACGTTTCTTTGTTAGGAGGCTACATCATGGAATTCGTCGCAATGATCCAGTCCAGCACCGCTATCGCTGTTGGCATGATTTTCGCAGCTGGCGCCATCGGCACCGGTATCGGCTTCGGCCTGCTGGGTGGCAAGTTCCTGGAAGGCGCTGCCCGCCAGCCTGAACTCGCCGGCATGCTGCAGGTTCGCATGTTCATCATCGCCGGTCTGCTTGACGCGCTGTCCATCATCGGTGTCGGTTTCGCAGCATTCCTGCTGTTCGCCAACCCGCTGCTGGCTGCCCTGAACGCAGGCTAAGCACTCGTGTGCCGCTTCGGCGGCATCGAGACGTGTAAAGTTTTTACGAGAACGGGAGTTCCGACGTGAACATGAATGCAACCCTGATTGCTCAGGGCATTACGTTCTTTCTGTTCATCCTCGCGACCAAGCGATTTGTTTGGCCGACGATCACGCAGGCCATGGCCGAGCGCCGCCAGCAGATTGCTGACGGTCTTGCTGCTGCCGAGAAGGCCAGTCGTGATCTGGAAAAGGCAACGGAAGAAGCCAATGCCGTCCTCGCCAAGGCGAAGGACCAGGCGGCAGACATCCTGAACCAGGCCAACAAGCGCAGTTCCGAGATGGTCGAAGAAGCCAAGAACGATGCGCGCAAGGAAGGCGACCGGCTGGTCGCTGCCGCCAAGGCGCAGATCGAGCAGGAAGTTTCGCGAGCTCGCGAAGACCTGCGCAAGGAAGTGGCTTCGCTCGCGGTCATGGGTGCCGGCAAGATTCTCTCCAGGGAGATCGACGCCAAGGCCCACGGTGACCTGCTCGACAAGGTCGCGAACGAGCTGTAAGGGCTCGTACGGAAAACGGATCAGAGAACGACATGGCAGATATTTCGACATTGGCACGGCCCTACGCCAAGGCGGTTTTCGAACTCGCCCAGGCTGAAGGTCGCTTTGAAGACTGGCAGAAGATGCTGGATACGCTGGCTGCAGTTGCCGCCAACGAAGACATCCAGTTCATGCTGAAGGACCCGCGGGTCAGCACGGAAGTGCAGGCCGAGGTGTTCCTGAAGGCGGCCGGTGACGTGCTGGACGCCAAGGGCGCGAACTTCGTTCGCGTGCTGGCAAAGTACCGTCGCCTTGCCGTGCTGCCGGCGATTGCCGAGGATTACACGGCGCTGCGCGCCGATGCGGAAAACTCCGTGCAGGCAGAACTGCGCACGGCAGTCGAAGCGTCGGATGCCCAGGTGGCCGCCATCAAGGCTGCCCTGGCCAAGCGACTGGGCCGTGATGTCGAACTGAAGACTTCGGTCGATGCCAGCATTGTCGGCGGTGCGATCGTTCGCGCCGGTGACTTCGTCATCGATGATTCGGTTCAAGGAAAGCTGGAACGTCTCGCTGTTCGCATTGCCAGTTAAGGCCGCGGACACACTACAGAAATTGAAAAGTTGAGGAATTGACGATGCAACTCAATCCTTCGGAAATCAGCTCGATCATCAAAGACAAGATCGAGAACTTCGAAGCCGGCGCAGCCGAAGCGAATGTCGGTACCGTGGTCTCCGTGACCGACGGTATTGTCCGCATTCATGGCCTGACCGCCGCGCAGTACGGTGAAATGCTCGAGTTCCCGGGCGACTCCTTCGGCATGGCGCTCAACCTCGAGCGTGATTCCGTCGGCGCAGTCGTGCTGGGTGACTACAAGCACATCTCCGAAGGCGACACGGTAAAGACCACGGGCCGCATTCTCGAAGTGCCGGTCGGTGACGAACTGCTGGGTCGCGTCGTGGATTCCCTCGGTCGTCCGATCGACGGCAAGGGCGAGATCAAGGCCAAGGCCACTTCTCCGATCGAGAAGGTCGCGCCGGGCGTGATCACCCGCAAGTCCGTCGACCAGCCGGTCCAGACCGGTTACACCGCGGTCGACTCCATGGTGCCGATCGGCCGTGGCCAGCGCGAGCTGATCATTGGCGACCGCCAGACCGGCAAGACCGCGATGGCGATCGACACCATCATCAACCAGAAGAGCTCCGGCATTAAGTGCATCTACGTCGCGATCGGCCAGAAGGCCTCGACGATCGCCAACGTGGTTCGCAAGCTGGAAGAGCACGGCGCGATGGATCACACCATCATCGTCGCGGCCTCCGCCTCCGAGTCCGCAGCGCTGCAGTACATCGCTCCCTACTCCGGTTGCTCGATGGGTGAATTCTTCCGTGATCGTGGCGAAGACGCCCTGATCATCTACGACGACCTGTCCAAGCAGGCCGTGGCTTACCGCCAGGTTTCCCTGCTGCTGCGTCGTCCGCCGGGCCGTGAAGCCTACCCGGGTGACGTCTTCTACCTGCACTCCCGCCTGCTGGAGCGCGCTGCTCGTGTGAACGAGGAGTACGTCGAGCAGATGACCGGTGGCAAGGTGAAGGGCAAGACCGGTTCGCTGACCGCCCTGCCGATCATCGAAACCCAGGCGGGTGACGTCTCGGCCTTCGTCCCGACCAACGTCATCTCCATCACCGACGGCCAGATCTTCCTGGAGTCCGACCTGTTCAACTCCGGCATCCGCCCGGCAATGAACGCCGGTATCTCGGTATCCCGAGTCGGTGGTGCGGCCCAGACCAAGATCGTCAAGAAGCTTGGCGGTGGTGTGCGTCTCGCGCTGGCGCAGTATCGCGAGCTGGCTGCCTTCGCGCAGTTCGCTTCCGATCTCGACGCCGCGACCCGCAAGCAGCTGGATCACGGCCGCAAGGTCACCGAGCTGATGAAGCAGGCCCAGTACGCACCGTTCTCGGTTGCCGAAATGGGCGTGTCGCTGTACGCCGCCAACGAAGGCCACCTTGACGATGTCGCTGACGACAAGATCAAGGACTTCGAAAGCGCGCTGCACGACTACATGAATTCCTCGCACGGCGACCTGATGAAGCAGATCAACGAGAGCGGTGACTGGAATGGCGACATCGAAGCCAAGTTCAAGTCCGCTCTTGAAGACTTCAAGGCGAACCACGCTTACTAAGCGGAGCTCCTGATGGCAAACGCAAAGGAAATCCGGACACAGATCAAGAGTATCCAGAGTACTCAGAAGATCACCAAGGCCATGGAAATGGTCGCGGCGTCCAAGATGCGCAAGGCCCAGGATCGCATGGCCGCGTCGCGTCCGTATGCGGAGAAGATCCGTCGCGTCATCGGTCACCTGGCCCAGGCGAACCCGGACTACCGGCATCCGTTCCTGGTCGAGCGCGAAGTGAAGCGCGTCGGAATGATCGTGATCTCCACCGACCGTGGCCTGTGTGGCGGCCTGAACATCAACCTGTTCAAGCGCGTGCTGCGCGAGATCAAGGGCTACAAGGACCAGGGTGTCGAGGTCGACCTGATCGTCATCGGTGCCAAGGCGATGGGCTTCTTCAAGCGCCTGTCGGACCTGAACATCGTGGCCTCGACCAGCCACCTCGGCGACACGCCGCACGTGGACGACCTGATCGGCACGGTCAAGATCATGCTGGACGCCTACAAGGATGGCGGCATCGACAAGCTGGTGCTGGCGAACAACGAATTCGTCAACACCATGACGCAGCAGCCGGAATGCCTGCAGCTGCTGCCGGTGCAGATGGCCGACGAAGAAGATCTCCAGGATTACTGGGATTACATCTACGAGCCGAGCTCGGGCGAGCTGCTGGACAGCTTCCTGATGCGCTACGTGGAGTCGCAGGCCTACCAGGGCGTGGTCGAGAACGTGGCCTGTGAAATGGCCGCCCGCATGGTTGCCATGAAGGCCGCGTCCGACAACGCCGGCGAACTGATCGGCGACCTGCAGCTGGCCTACAACAAGGCCCGCCAGGCAGCAATTACGCAGGAGCTGGCGGAAATCGTCGGCGGTGCTGCAGCGGTCAGTTAAGACCGACAGCAAGTACGAATACTGAATTTCAAGAAACGCGAAACTGATTGAGGACGTTTCCATGAGTAACGGCAAAATTGTTCAGGTCATCGGCGCAGTGGTCGACGTGGAATTTCCGCGCGACAACATCCCGAATGTTTACGACGCACTGAAGCTGGAAGACGGCAGTCTGACGCTGGAAGTCCAGCAGCAGCTGGGTGACGGCGTGGTGCGTGCCATCGCAATGGGTGCTTCGGAAGGCCTGTCGCGCGGCATCGCAGTCCAGAACACCGGCAAGAAGATCTCCGTGCCGGTCGGCAAGGCGACCCTGGGCCGCATCATGAACGTCCTCGGCGAGCCGCAGGACGAAAAGGGCGAAGTGAAGTCGGAAGACCACTGGGAAATCCATCGCGACGCGCCGAAGTTCGACGAGCAGTCGGGTTCGACCGAGCTGCTGGAAACCGGCATCAAGGTCATCGACCTGCTCTGCCCGTTCGCCAAGGGCGGCAAGGTCGGCCTGTTCGGCGGCGCCGGCGTGGGCAAGACCGTGAACATGCTGGAGCTCATCAACAACATCGCCAAGGAGCACTCGGGCCTGTCCGTGTTCGCCGGCGTCGGTGAGCGTACCCGTGAAGGCAACGACTTCTACCACGAAATGTCGGATGCAGGCGTCATTCGCCTCGACGACCTCGCCCAGTCGAAAGTGGCGATGGTTTACGGCCAGATGAACGAGCCGCCGGGCAACCGCCTGCGTGTCGCGCTGTCGGGCCTGACCATGGCCGAGTACTTCCGTGACGAAGGCCGTGACATCCTGTTCTTCGTGGACAACATCTACCGTTACACCCTGGCCGGTACCGAAGTGTCCGCACTGCTCGGCCGCATGCCGTCCGCAGTGGGTTACCAGCCGACCCTGGCCGAGGAAATGGGCGTCTTGCAGGAGCGCATCACCTCGACCAAGACCGGTTCGATCACCTCCATCCAGGCCGTGTACGTCCCGGCGGATGACCTGACCGACCCGTCCCCGGCGACCACCTTCGCGCATCTCGACGCCACCGTCGTGCTGTCGCGTGACATTGCTTCGCTGGGTATCTACCCGGCAGTGGATCCGCTGGATTCCACCTCGCGCCAGCTGGACCCGCTGGTTGTCGGCCAGGAGCACTACGACGTTGCCCGCTCCGTGCAGGGCACGCTGCAGCGCTACAAGGAACTGAAGGACATCATCGCGATCCTCGGCATGGACGAGCTGTCGGAAGACGACAAGCTGGTCGTGCAGCGCGCTCGCAAGATCCAGCGCTTCCTGTCGCAGCCGTTCCACGTCGCCGAAGTCTTCACCGGCGCGCCGGGCAAGTACGTGTCCCTGAAGGACACGATCAAGGCCTTCAAGGCGATCGTGGAAGGTGAGTACGATCACCTGCCGGAGCAGGCTTTCTACATGTGCGGCACCATCGATGACGCCATCGAGAACGCCAAGAAGCTGTAACAGACGAGCAACGGGATAAAGCGAATGTCGACCATTCATGTAGACATTGTCAGTGCAGAGCAGTCCATCTTCTCGGGTGCCGCGAAGATGGTCTATGCACCGGCGGAAATGGGCGAAGTGGGCATTGCCCCGCGTCACTCCCCGATGCTGACACGCCTGAAGGCGGGTGAAGTGCGGGTACAGGACGCTGACGGCAACGAGCAGGAGTTCTTCGTCTCCGGCGGCATGCTGGAAGTCCAGCCACATCTCGTGACCGTGCTGGCGGATACCGCCCTGCGCGCCCATGACATGGACGAAGCCGCGGCGTTGAAGGCCAAGCAGGAAGCCGAAGAGGCCCTCAAGGACAATGCCGGCGAAATCGACATGGCCCGTGCCCAGGCCGAGCTGGCCGAGGCCGCTGCCCGCCTCAAGTTTGTCCAGAAGATCAAGAGCAAGCGTTAAAACAGCATTTTCGGACAAGCAGGACCACGGGGAGACGCAGCATTTGCTGCGTTTCTTCGTTTTGGGATTCTTTTTAGTGGCCGGGCCATCCGGTAGAATCCGCGGATGGAGATTTCATCATGACTGTCAGCATCATCGTACTTGCCGCCGGCCAGGGAACCCGCATGCGCTCGCAGTTGCCGAAGGTGCTGCAGCCATTGGCAGGCAGGCCCTTGCTGGATCATGTGCTGGACACTGCGCAGGCGCTCGACCCGCGGCGCCTGCTGGTCGTGCACGGCCATGGCGCGGACGCGGTTCGAGAGACCTGCGACCGTGACGGCGTCGACTGGGTCCTCCAGGCCGAGCAACTCGGCACGGGCCATGCCGTGGACCAGGCCATGCCGGAAGTGTCCGACGAGGACATCGTGCTCGTGCTGTATGGCGATGTGCCGCTGATCACCCGAACGTCGCTCGACGCCCTGCTGGCGGCGACCAGTGATTCGACCCTCGGGCTCCTGACGATCGAGCTGGATGATCCGGCGGGTTACGGCCGTATCCTGCGCAACACCCAGGGCCGGATCGAGCGCATTGTCGAGCACAAGGATGCCACCGACAAGGAACGCGACATCCGGGAAATCAACACGGGCCTGCTGGCGGCACCGGCGGAGAAAATGAAACGCTGGTTGCGGTCGCTGGACAACCGCAATGCCCAGGGCGAGTACTACCTGACCGACATCATCGCCATGTCCGTTGCCGAAGGCATGGAAGTGGTCGGCGTCGCCGCCCAGTCTGCTGCCGAAGTTCATGGCATCAACGATCGCTCCCAGCTCGCTGCGGCAGAAGCCATGTACCGCGAGCGCCAGGCGCAGGCATTGATGCAGCAAGGCGTGCATCTCCTCGATCCTGCGCGCATCGACATCCGCGGCGAACTGAGCTGCGGCCTTGATGTCCAGGTGGACGTCAACGTGGTCTTCGAAGGCAAGGTGACGCTGGCTGACGGCGTACGCATCGGACCGAATTGCGTGTTGCGCGATGTCACGGTCGGCAAGAACACCGTCATCGATGCTTTTTCCCACATCGAATCTGCCGATATCGGCAAGTCCTGCAGTATCGGCCCCTACGCTCGGTTGCGCCCGGGAAGCCTGCTGAAAGATGACGTCAAGGTGGGCAATTTCGTCGAGATAAAGAAGTCCGAGCTGGCCAGGGGTGCGAAGGTCAACCACCTGACCTATATCGGCGATGCCAGTATCGGCGAAGTCGTGAACATCGGCGCTGGTACCATCACCTGCAATTACGACGGGGTGAACAAGCATCGTACCGTCATCGAGGATGGTGCCTTCATTGGCTCAAATGCCTCGCTGGTGGCGCCGGTCCGAGTCGGTCGGAATGCCACCGTTGGTGCGGGTTCTGTCATCAGCAAGGATGTTGGCGACGACGCCCTCGCTGTAACGCGGGCGCGACAATCGGAAATCGCCGATTGGCAGCGTCCTACCAAGAAATAACCAGGAAGAAAGACCATGTGCGGAATTGTCGGAGCCAATGCAGAACGTGATGTCGTGCCCATCCTGCTCGAGGGACTCCGCCGACTTGAATACCGTGGCTATGACTCTGCCGGCATCGCTGTGGTCGATGTCGATGGCAAGCTGGATCGCGAACGCGTCGAAGGCAAGGTGCAGGGTCTCGCAGATCGCCTGCAGGAACACAGCCTGAAAGGCCACAGCGGTATCGCGCATACGCGCTGGGCAACCCATGGCGCTCCTTCGGAAAGCAATGCGCACCCGCATTTCTCCGGTGACGATATCGCGCTGGTGCACAACGGCATCATCGAAAACTACGAAAAGCTTCGCACGGAGCTGAAGAGCGCTGGCTACGAATTCACTTCGGAAACCGATTCCGAAGTTGTCGCACATCTCGTGCACCAGCAATTCCAGCAGGACCAGGATCTCTTTGCGGCTGTCCAGCGTGCGGTCAAAAAGCTTCACGGTGCCTATGCCCTGGTTGTCACCAGCCCGAAGGACAGGGACGTGCTGGTGACTGCAAGAATGGGCTGCCCGGTCGTTATCGGCCACGGCATAGGCGAGAATTTCGTCGCCTCCGATGTGTCGGCACTGTTGCCGGTGACACGCCGTTTCTCCTTCCTCGAAGAGGGAGACGTCGCCTGCGTTCGCAAGCACAAGGTCGAAGTCATCGACAAGGACGGCAAGTCGGCCGAACGTCCGCAGCGTGACAGCGAGCTGTCGGCCGACGCCGTCGAACGTGGCGAATATCGTCACTACATGCTGAAGGAAATCTACGAACAGCCGCGCGCGATTGCCGAGACGCTGGAAGAGCGCCTGACAGACGATCATGTCCTGGAAGCCGCGTTTGGCGTGCAGGCAGGCGAGCTCCTTAAGAAGGTCGAGCAGGTCCAGATCATCGCGTGCGGTACCAGTTACCACGCCGGCATGGTCGCGCGTTATTACATCGAGAAATTTGCCAAGGTGCCCTGCCAGATCGAGGTGGCCAGCGAATATCGTTACCGCGATCCCGTGGTCACCGACAATACCTTGTTCGTGACCATCTCCCAGTCCGGCGAGACTGCCGATACGCTTGCCGCGCTGCGCATGGCCAAGGACAGCGGTTACCTGGCCTCGCTGGCCATCTGCAACGTGCCGGAATCCTCGCTCGTTCGCGAATCCGACCTCGTGCTGATGACTCGTGCCGGTCCGGAAATCGGCGTGGCGTCGACCAAGGCCTTTACCACCCAGCTGGTTGCCCTGGTGTTGCTGACCGTCGTGCTCGCTCGCATCAAGGGCAATCTCGACAAGGCTGCAGAGAAGAAGATCGTCGGCGGCCTGCGCGCTATCGCCAGTTCGGTGGAAGAAGCCTTGCAGCTCGATGACAAGATTGCCGAGCTGTCCGAGCAGTTCGTGGAAAAGCATCACGCACTGTTCCTCGGCCGTGGCGTGCACTACCCGATCGCCCTGGAAGGTGCGTTGAAGCTGAAGGAAATTTCCTACATCCACGCCGAGGCCTATCCGTCGGGCGAGCTCAAGCATGGTCCGCTGGCGCTGGTCGATGCCGACATGCCGGTAATTGCGGTCGCACCGAATGACGAGCTCGTAGAAAAACTGAAAGCCAACCTGCAGGAAGTGCGCGCCCGGGGCGGGCAGCTTTACATCTTTGCCGACCCTGAGGCAGGTATCGAATCCGGTGAAGGCATCGAGGTCATCCACATGCCGAAGCATTACGGCCCGCTGACCGAGCCGATTGTCTATACCATCCCCTTGCAGCTGCTGTCGTACCATGTTGCCGTGCTCAAGGGCACGGATGTCGACAAGCCGCGCAACCTGGCAAAATCCGTCACGGTCGAGTAAGCGGAATGGCACTTCGCCGCTTGGTTCCCGCATGCGCAGCCGCGCTGTTGTCAGGCTGCGCGGCCACTCCCGAAACGCTTGGGCATGCCTGCTTCGCCGACCGCGACATCGCGGTACAGCTTGCTCATGAAGGATTTGCCTATATCCAGGCGCGGGCAAGCGAAGATGGCCAGGCGCTGGAAAGCAGAACTACCGGGTTCGGCCTGTTGATCAACGATCACCACCCGGCCTGCGCTCCCGGGCATGCCGTGCAGATGCGACTCTGGAACCGGGATGGCAGCAACGTGAGCGAGGAGCGCGCGGCTTACTTTCGCAGCCTCTGGTCGGAAACGTATCTGCTGTTCCGAAGTGCGCATCCCGAAGGGCAATGAAAAAGGCCGCGTTCGCGGCCTTCTTGTTTGCGTGTCGATTGATCAGTGGCGTGTTTCGTTGCGACTGAAATGGTCGATGTTGAAACAGGGCGGCTTGCGGCGCAGCAGGTCCCAGCGCCCCTCTTCGATCACCCGCGACAGGTGGGCCAGGTTGGCGCGAATTTCCTGAAGGTAGAGGTTCGGACCGCCGAAGTGCACGTCCAGGTAGCGATGTGCCTTGTCGAACTGGCCACCCAGTCGCTTCTCCAGGGTGGTGGTGCAGAAGCCCGGCGTCTTCTTCAACAGGTCCTTCGGCGAGGAGTAGTTCACGATGATGCGGCCATCGGGCGCACGCATCCTGGCCATGCCGCCCATCTCGAATTCCGCATACAAACGGTCACGGCACTTCTCCAGGTAGCAGCGGTCTGCCATCTGCGCCAGCATGTCGGCGGTGCCCAGCAGGTGACCGGTCTTGATCCACTTCGGATCTTCGATGTCGATTTGGTCAAAGGGACGCTCGTAGCCGGTGAAATGCACCATCTCCGCGGCAATGTCGCTGGCATCGCCATAGCCAAGTTCAGGCAGCAGTTCCACCAGCATGTCGGCGGAACGGGAAACGTGCACCCGCGTGTACTCGGCACCATGCTGGTGCTGCGTATCCCGCAGTTTCCTGAGGTAGCCGGCATCATGGAAGAGTGCAGTGATCAGCCCCACGGCCCAGCGCTCCTGCCCCAGCTCGCTGGCGCCATGCTCGCGCGCATGACCGTCCAGCAGGCGTGCCATTGCCAGGGTCACGTCCAGGGTGTGCTGCAGGTCATGGTAGGTGGTTTCGATGCCATGCAGGCCGGGCGCGCGACCGACAAACGCCGCTTCCAGCTTGTGGAATGCAGCGGCCACCGGCGCATAGGCCGGGGCGTCGAAATGATGTGACCAGATGCCTTTCACCGCGGCGCAGACCTCTGACGGGCTGCTCACCTGCACGGTGTTGGTGACATCGAAGTCGCTGCGGCGGTCACGCATCTTTTCCCCCCCTCCTGCGTCTAGCCAGCGAAGCAAATTCCACTTCAGACAACCAAGGTTATGTGAAATAGAAAGCTTCGTCCTCCCTGCCTTGGGCAAAATGTGAGCAATATCACACTCAAAATGGCTGAAATGGCAGGGTTTGGGCGAAAAAGGCAAGAAATCAGCCCCGAGAACGCCCGTGGGGCGCCCCTGGGGCTCCAGGCCGCCTGGGCTCAGTCGAGCGTCAACCAGGCCGGAGCATGGTCTGACGGCCGCTCCCAGGTCCGTGGCTCCCGATCGATATCAGACGCCGTCACCTTGTCCTGCAGGGCCTTGCTGGCCAGCAACAGGTCGATTCGCAGGCCGCGATTACGGCGGAAACCCGCTGCCCGGTAGTCCCACCAGCTGAAGATCTCCGCAGGCTGGTCGAACAAGCGAAAGCTGTCGACAAAACCGAGCTCGAGCAGCTTCTGCAGGGCCTCTCTCTCGGGCTTGCTGCAGAGGATCTTGTCGCGCCACGCGTCCGGATCGTGGACGTCCGCATCGGCGGGGGCGATGTTGAAGTCCCCGAGCACGACCATCCTGTCGTGCACCTGCAGGTCCTTTTCCACCATGGCCGTCATGTGGGACAGCCAGTCCAGCTTGTAGGCGTACTTGTCCGAACCGACTTCCGAGCCGTTGGGCACGTAGAGGTTCAGTACTCGCACCCCATCGAAGCTGCCGGCAATGACCCGTGCCTGGCTGTCCTCGAATCCCTCGATACCGGTGCGAACCCCAGCCGCGGGTTGGCGACTCAACAGGGCAACGCCGTTATAGGTCTTCTGGCCGTGGAAGCTGGCGTGGTAACCCGCTTCCCGCAGTTCCTCGACCGGGAACTTGTCGTCGGTGAGCTTGGTTTCCTGCAGGCCGACCACATCGGGTTGCGCCGTCTCCAGCCAGTCCAGCACCTGGGGCAGGCGCACTCTCAGCGAATTGACGTTCCAGCTAGCGATCTTCATTTCAGAGTTCCATGCCGTGGTAGCGCTTGCGCAATTGCCGGTTGCGCCAGGTGATGCCGAGCAGCAGGCCAAGCAGCAATACGCCGAGTCCACCTCCCAGCAACCAGCCCAGGTCCTTGCTGACCCAGCGCTCTTCCTGCTCGCGCTTGCGCGTGGGAACTCGCTGCAACATGGCGTTGGCCTCGTTGGCCAGCTTGAGCGTGTCGATCTGCTCCTCGGCTGCAGCCAGCGCCTGCCGCAGCCGCTCGTTGTCGTCTTCCAGTGTGTCGATGCGAACCCTGGCGTCGTTGAGCTCGGCCGTCTGCTCCGACGAGTTCTCCTCCAGGTTGCTGCGTGCATTCCGCGCACTGGCCTGCGCGCTGCGCAATTGCTGTTGCAGCGTGGCAACGTTGGCCTCGAGTTCGCTGATGCGGGCAGACGAATCCCGCTGCTGGCGATCCAGCTGCGACTCCAGCTGGCTGACCTGCAGGCGTGGCGGTGGTGTGGAGCCGAGGTCGGTGGTGAGAATCCAGCCGGTCTTGCTGCCGGCCGCCACGCTGGCAAAGCCGGCCTGCCTGCCCGTTACGGTCACCGCGTCGCCCGCTGCAAGGTAAGCGGTAATGGCGGCCGACGGGTCGGGTTGCGCCCGCAACGGCACGCGCTCGCCATGCGATACGTACAGTGGCTCGCTGTTCGCCGGCTCGCCTGCCAGCAAGGGCATGCAGCCCATCCCGACAAGCAGCAGCATTCCCCGGAATGCTCTATTCATTGTGTCGCCCCGTTTCCCTTGCTAGTTACTTGTCCATGCCGTGATGGCGGAGAAAAGCATCCTCATTGGCGGCGCGGCCGCGGAAGGCGACAAACAGTTCGCCCGGCTCCGCACTGCCCCCCTTTTCAAGGATGCAGTTCAGGAAGCGTCGCCCGGTCGCCTTGTCCAGCAGACCGGCTTCTTCGAAGGCACCAAAGGCATCCGAAGACATCACCTCGGCCCACAGATAACTGTAATACCCGGCGGCATAGCCACCTGCAAAGATATGCGAAAAACCATGCGCAAAGCGATTGAATGCCGGCGCCGGAACCACCGCCACTTCCTGGCGGGTGGCTGCCAGGGTTGCTCCCACGTCCGCGCCCGGCTGGCGGTGCAGCCGGAGATCGAACAGCGCAAATTCCAGCTGGCGCACCAGGAACAGGCCGGCATTGAAATGCCGCGCCGCCAGCATGCGGTCGATCAGTACATCGGGCAGCGACTCGCCGCTGTCGACGTGCGCCGTGAGGCGCTTGAGAATGTCGCGATCCCAGCAGAAATTCTCGTGGAACTGGCTTGGCAGCTCGACCGCATCCCAGGCCACGCCATTGATGCCGGCCACGCTCGGGTAGTCAACCTGCGTCGACAGGTGATGCAGGCAGTGACCGAACTCGTGGAACAGGGTCTGCACGTCGTCATGCGTCAATGTCGCCGGTTTGCCATCTTTCCCCGGCGGGGAGAAATTGCAGACCAGGTGGGCCACCGGGTGCTGCAGGCCGGAGGACTTGCGGAAGCGGTTCTTGACCTCGTCCATCCACGCGCCGCTGCGTTTCTGCGGCCGGGCGAACAGGTCCATGTATAGCCGGCCGCGGTGCTCGCCATTGGCATCGGTGATCTCGAACAAGCGCACATCCGGGTGCCAGGTGTGGCTGGCGGCGGTTTCCTTCACGCTGAAGCCGTAAAGCTCGCCGACCAGCCAGAACAGCCCGTCAATGGCTTTCTGCAGCGGGAAGTAAGGCTTCAGCTCCTGCTGCGACAGATCGTAGCGCGCCTTGCGCAGTCGCTCGCTGGCAAAGCCGGTATCCCAGGCATTGACCGTCTTCATGCCAAGCTCATCGCGCGCAAAATCGCACAGCGCAGCAAACTCCTGCTCGGCCCGGGGTTTGACGCGCTCGAGCAGGCGAAGCAGGAAGGTTTCCACTTCTTCCGTGGAGTCCGCCATCTTGCTGGCCAGCGAGACCTCGGCAAAATTGTCGTAGCCAAGCAGTCCGGCTTCTTCCTGACGGAGTGCGAGTATCTCGCGCATGATGTCGCTGTTGTCGTAGGTGCCGGCCGTCGGGCCCTGGTCCGAGCCACGGGTGACCCATGCCTCGTACATGGCGCGACGCAGCTCCTCGTTTTCGGCATGCGTCGCTATGGCGTGGTAATGCGGAAAGTCGAGTGCGAACCACCAGCCGTCATGCCCGCCTTCCTGGGCGATGCCGCGCGCCCGCGCAATGGCATCATCCGGTATGCCGGCCAGTTGCCTTTCTTCGGTCACCTTCAGGTGCCAGGCCGCTGCCGCATCGATCAGGTTCTCCTCGAATTTTGCCTGCAGGCTGGAAAGCTGTTGCTGGATTTCCTTGAAGCGCGCCTGCTTGTCCTCGGGAAGGTCCACGCCGGAAAGCCGGAAGTCACGCAGCTCGTCGGCCAGCACCTTGCGTTGGGCGGCATCCAGGCCGAGTTCGTCCTGCCGGTCAGCCAGCGACCTGAAGGCGTCGAACAGCTGCCGGTTCTGGCCCATTTCCGTCTCGTAGTCCGAAAGCTTGGGAATGTTCTCGTTATAGGCGTCGCGCAGCGCCGGTGAATTGACCACGGCGTTCAGGTGCACCACCGGCGACCAGGCCTGGTTGAGTTGGTCATCCATCGCCTCGAGTGGCTGCATCAGCCCGTCCCAGTCGAGGTTTTCCTGCGTCAGCAGTTCGGACAGCCGGGCCCGATTATCGGCCAGCAGCTGGTCGATCGCAGGACTGACATGCTCTGCCTGGATGGCGTCGAACAGCGGCAGGTCGCTGTCAGCCAGCAGCGGATTGGCTGGCTGTTGCTTGCGGGTATTGCTCATGGTGATAGGAAAGCCTTTTTGATTTGAAATCAATCGGTTGCCTCACGATCGAGGCGGCTGCGACAAGGCCTGATCCTGCTCAGATCAGGTTTCGCGCGAGGAGCAAAAAGGTACCACTTGCGCCGCCGCCAAGAAAGCCGACCAGCCCGAAAACCGCGCGGATACGGAACTTCCGGGTCAGCTGCTTCTCAGGGACGGTCGAGAGAATGAAGGGCCGCCCGTCCGGCGGGCACAGCAACAAATTGATGTCTGGTGCCAGTGCGGCCTCGCGAGCACGCGCTTCGATCATGCGCTCCGCCTCGGCGCGCACCGATTCCCACTCCTGCAGGTCGATCTGGCCGTCCTTGTCGGTATCGAACTTGTTCAGCAGGCTGCGCTGGTCTTTCTTCCATTCGCCCAGCAGCTCGGCGACTTCGTTGCGCTTGTGCATGGGGTCCTGCTGCCGCCCACGGGTTTCGTAGAAACCGATTGCATAGATCGGATCACCCACCCGCATCCGGCGCTCGGTGTAGCGGTAGCGGCCCCCGAACATGGAGCTGGTCTTGGGCGTGTTGGTCGGTCGGCGCGAACTGCCGTACCAGACATCCTTTTCGCTTTCGTGCACTTCGGCATGGTCCGGGTCGATGATGCACTCGCCCGTATCGTCCTTGACTAGGAAAATCTCGCCCGAGGTGTCGGACTCGATCGACACCCAGCGCGTCTCCCGCTTGCCCTTGGAATAGGTCGTGCGCTTTTCCTCGATATCGTAGGCCCACCAGGTGGCATTCTTGCCGGTCAGCGGTGCCTTGATCGGTTCGCCCGGCATCATCTCCTGCATGCCGATCAGCTCGACGTAACCTTGCGCTGCCGAACGGCATTTCGAGGTCGGCGTGTCTTCGATCAGGCGCGCCCGCTTCATCGAGCGAAACCACCACCAGAAGCCACCCAGGCAGGCCGCGGCGGCAAAGACACAGGCAATGACATAGTCATCGGTCTGCATGACCTGGATTTGAGCAGCCAGTCCGGATCCCATCAAAGCATTCCTCTCAGGTCGAGTACGTAGAAGATGACAGCGAGAATGCCGCTTGCCAACAAGCTGCGTACGATGATCCGTTTTTTCAGCTGGTCCAGCAAATCAGGCTCCGTCGCGGCGCCAATGATGAACGGCCGCCCGTCCGCGGGTGCATGTATCAGGTGCGGTGTCCGGTCCAGCACCCGTTGACGGTACTCGCGCTCGATTTCCTTGATGGCCTTGTCGCGCACGGCCTGCCATTCATCCGGGTCCAGCTCGCCGTCGCCATTGCGGTCGAACTCGGCCAGCAGCTCCGGCATGCCTGTTCGCTTCCACAGGCCGATGCGTGCCGCGACTTCCGCACCGCGCTCGTGCTCGATGCCTTCGTGGTTGAGGGTCCGGAACCAGCCGCAGACGTAGAGGTCGTCGCCTTCCAGGATGTAGTGTTCACGGAACCTTCTAGCACCGTTGGTGATACGCCAGGCCCGCGCGCTGGGCAGCACGCCTGCGTCTTCCGGATCGATGATGCAGATTCCCGTACCGTCATCAATACCGAACAACTCGTCGCTGCTTTCTCCGAACATCGTGTTCTTGTAATTCTGAAGTTGTCCCGGCGTGTGCTTATAGGTTGTCATGAAGACGCTGCGCTCGTCTTCCGCCGTTACCGGTGGTTCGGTATGCCAGGTTCGATACCAGGCACAGGCACGGCCACCCGGCGAACGAATGACCGGACCCTTCAGCAGCACGGCCTTGCCATGTAGCTCGGTATAGCCCTGGGTCGCGCTGGCGACCCGTTCTGTCATCGTGCCCGCGATGATCCTCAGCAGGCGCCCGTCCCGTAGCGACAGCGACAGCAGTACCAGCGAAAACAGTGCCCACAGCAACGACAGAACCACGACAAGCGTGCTGTTGGCATCAAGCAGGAATGATTCGACCGGCGCGAACACGCTGGCCTCAGCTGCCCAGCAAGGGCGACAGCGCGACGCGCAGGTTGAACGCGAGCAGGCAGGCAGTGCCCAGGCTGAAGAAGGCCAGCAGCCAGAGCATGGCGCGGCGGCGCAGCGCGGGGCCGAGCGCGGGGTCATCCAGGCTTATGATGACAAAGCGGTTGTCGGCATCGGGCTTGCGGATCCGGTGCCGCGTTTCGCGGCGGACGCGACCACGCAATCGCATCGAGGCTTCGACATTGGCCGCACGTCGCAGCCGCGCCCATTCGGCGGCATCCAGTTTGCCATCCTGGTTGCTGTCGAAGCGCTCCAGTATCGATGCTTTGTCCTGTTGCATCTCGGCCAGCACGTCGATGCTTTCAGCATGCAGTTCGTTGACTTCGACCTGATAGTTGAAAGATTCAAACCGGCCGATCGCATAAATACGCTCGCCAGGGCTGAGGCGGTATTCGACAATTCGTTTCCGACCATCGTCCCAGCTGCGTCTCGATCCGCGCCGTCGTGTCACTTGTGCCTTTTCGCCTTGCAGGACGCGATCCTCCGGCTTGATCTCCGGGCTGGACCAGCCCTCTCCTGTCCGCTTGTCCGCTGCAATGACCCGCGCGTCCTCCGGGTAGACCGCGCACATGCCGGTGTCGTCTTTAACGACGAAGGGACTGTTGCTCTGCTTCGAGGAAAAGATTCTTGCCCGCGGAAAAAAGAACATGGCCGCCAGGTAGGCAATCATTACGCCGACCGGCATATTGCGACCCGACCCCTGTAGAAGTTCCTGCTCGGTAAAGGACCACCAGGCGACCTTGTCGCCGTTCAGCGGCGAAGTGACCAGGTTTCCATCGTCCTGGATGACACCGACCAGCTGCACGTAACCTTGCGCTGCCGAGCGCGTGCGGGAAGGCGGCAGGTCCTCGACCAGGCGCGAGGTCTGCCAGTATTCACGCGCCAGGTAGATGCCCCGCAGCGCCACGGCGACGCCTGCCAGCCAGATCAGCCAGAAATCATGTACGGCTGATTCCTGGACCAGCTCCCGGAAGAAGTCGACCATCAACCGAACAGTTGCTTGATGTCCACGTCCTTCTTTTCCTCCTCGGAGAATTCGAGGAGATCGGCTTCCTTGAAGCCGAGATTGCGGGCCACGATGACATCGGGGAACTGCTCGATGCGCACGTTGAGGTTGTTGACCGACTCGTTGTAGAACTCGCGACGGTCGGCGATGGCATTCTCCAGGCCGGAGATGCGGGCCTGCAGGTGCTGGAAGGAATCGTTGGCCTTCAGGTCGGGATACTGCTCGGCGACCGCAAACAGGTTGCCAAGCCCCATGCGCAGCATGCCCTCGGCCTGGCCCACGCCCTTGACGTCACCTTCCTCGCGCGCGGCGAACACGGCAGCGCGAGCCTTCATCACCTTCTCCAGGGTTTCCTGCTCGTAACCCATGTACTGCTTGCAGGTCTCGACCAGCTTGGGCAGCTCGTCATGGCGCTGCTTCAGCAGGACATCGATATTGGCCCATGCCTTGGAGACGTTGTGCTTCAGCTGCACGAGGTTGTTGTAGATGGTGATGAAATAGACGACCGCTACGACGAGCAGGCCGAGAAAAATGAACGTACTGACATCCATGGTGCTGTCCTTCGTGTTGTTTGCCCCTCTTGGTTACTATACCGCATGAGTCACTTATCCCAAGCGTTCCGAGGCCTTGCTGATGCACGAAAAAGCTGAATATGACTACGACCTGCTGGTGATCGGCGGCGGCAGTGGCGGGCTGGCCGCGGCGCAGCGCGCGGCCGAGTACGGCGCAAGCGTTGCCGTCATCGAAAAGGGCAAGCTGGGCGGTACCTGCGTGAATGTCGGCTGCGTGCCGAAAAAAGTCATGTGGCTCGCCGCGGATTTCCGCCACCGCCTGCACCGCGCCCCGGATTTCGGCTTTTCGCCTGCCAATGCCGACCTGGACTGGAAAACGCTGGTCGAGAACCGCGAGGCCTACATCCAGCGCCTGAACGGCATTTATGCCAGCAACCTGGAACGGCGGGAGATCGAGGTCATCGAGGGCGAGGCGCGCTGCCTCGATGCGCATACGGTCAAGGTCGGCGACACGGAGCTCACTGCCGAACGCCTGCTGATTGCCACAGGTGGGCGCCCGTCCCTGCCGGACATTCCCGGGGCCGAGCTTGGCATCACCTCCGATGGTTTCTTCGAACTGGAGGCCTGCCCGCAGCAGGTGCTGGTAGTGGGCAGCGGCTACATTGCTGTCGAGCTGGCGGGCGTGCTGAGCGCCCTGGGCGCGAAGGTCACGGTCATGGTTCGCCGGGACAGCGTGCTGCGCCGTTTCGATCCCATGCTGCGCGAGCGCCTGATGGAAGCCATGAACCAGGACGGCATACGCGTGATGACCGGTTGCGTGCCGGTCGCGCTGGAGAAAGATGACGATGGCCTTTGCCTGGCGACCGAGAGCGGCGAAAAGCATGGTGGCTACGATGCCGTTCTCTGGGCGATCGGCCGGCAGCCCAATACCGATATCGGGCTGGACGCGCTCGGCGTCGAGCTGGCCGAGCGCGGGCACGTGACAGTCGATGACTACCAGCAAAGTTCGCTCGAGAACGTGTTTGCGATCGGCGATGTGGCGGGCAGGATCGAGCTGACACCCGTGGCGATTGCCGCTGGCAGGCGGCTGGCCGACCGACTGTATGGCGGCATGAAAGACCGCAAGCTGGATTACGACATGATTCCTACCGTGGTCTTCTCGCATCCGCCTGTCGGCACCATCGGCCTTACGGAAGACGAGGCACTGGAGAAGTACCCGGGTGACGTGAAGTGCTACACCTCGACGTTCAATCCGATGGAATATGCCCTGTCTAAAGAAAAGGTGAAGGCCTCGATGAAGCTGGTCTGTGTCGGTCCCGAGGAGCGTATCGTCGGCCTGCACAGCATCGGCGCGGGCTCAGACGAGCTGTTGCAGGGTTTTGCCGTGGCCCTGAAAATGGGCGCAACCAAGAAG
>JAWWBS010000013.1 GCA_033720895.1 Gammaproteobacteria bacterium | reverse complement strand
TGTGCGCGAGCTCGGCGAGCGAAATGCGAAAAAGGACGGCAAGTCCCGCTGGGGCTTCAAGATCATGCGCGAGATCAAGAATCTCGAGAAGTATGCAGAGACGTTCCCGGACGCCACCTATATCCACATCATCAGGGACGGTCGGGATGTTGCAGCCTCGCAGATTTCCGAGCATGGCAGCTGGGGCTATGGCGACATTTCGCGAGCAGCTGCCGGCTGGTGCTCCGTAATCGACGGCGCAAGAGCAACGAGCGGTTCGGTACGTTATACCGAAGTGCGCTATGAAGACATCGTCATGAAGCCCGAAGAAACGATTAGGCGCTTGCTCGACTTTCTCGGCGTGGACTGGGATCCGGCAGTCCTTGCTCACTCGGAGCAGGGCCATTCCCTGTACGAGACCAAGGTAAGACACCCCAGCAGGGACCAGGTCGCCCGCCCGATTAACGATTCTGCGTTGGGACGATATCGGCGCGATCTCAAGCCAGAGCAGATTGAAGCTTTCGAGAAGGTGGCGGGTGCCAGTCTTGTTTCGCTCGGGTATATGAATACGGATGCCAAAAATGAACGAAAATGAAGAAGTAAGGATTCAGCATATCGACTACGGTCTCGGGCATCCGAAGTGCACAGGTTCGGCGCGCTGTAGATCGATGGTTGAGCGCAATGCTGATCGGCTGGGCGGAAAGTTCATCGGTATCGGCGATGTCATCGAAGGTCAGGTCATTACCGCTTGCCTCGATCTCGGTTTCGAGAGTTTCGACGATTATGAAAAGGCGTGCCGGAAAATATCGAAGGGCAATGCGATTCGGGATGCCAAGAAGGCAGACAAGGCTGGATATTATGTGAAGCCTTTTGACCGCCGCATGCACATTCCAGACATCGTCGAAATCAACACATCGAAGGAAGTCCGGAGCGGTGGGAAGATGAAAGCATCCTATCGCCGTTCGATCGACGAGATGGGCGGCGCTCCTTCGAAGCATTTCGAAACAGAGATGCCCTCCTGCCCGGTCCATTACGACCTCTGGTGGGGAATCTTCGAGAAAGTCGACGGCTACAAGCAGGGTGACGTTGTTACCAACGAACGTCTCCTGGCGTACATCGACTTGCGCAGGCTGGGTGATTACGGCCTGTACAGCATGATTATCGGCCATGGCGATTACCTGAAGGATGGCGTTGTAAACAGACTTCACCTCGGTGTCATGGAGTGGTTGCTCGAGGCGGGCAATGCCTGTGGTGAAGGCTTCAAGTCCTTGATGTATGCAGGTTATTACCAGGGTGGCGACGGCTTGCGCCGATGGAAGAAGCGCTTTGCTTTCGAGCCGACCTATCTCGTAGCCTCCGACGCCAAGACGACTTCGCCGGTATTGCCGCTCAGGAGGCTCTTCAGGGCAATGCTCGCGAAGCTGACGAAGGGCGGGAAGTGAGGAATTTTGCGAAATACCTCTCTACGCTGGCTAGCTTCCTGGCTGATGCGCTGGGGCGTGTGCCCTGGCTGACAGCCGGTGCGCTGGCATCGAGCGTGTTCGCGGTTGTCCTGCAGTTCCTCGGTATCGGCCTGGTCGCCGGATTTGTCATGTACTTCGAGTCCGGCGAGCTCATTCAATTCAAGGAGTGGTCGCTCGATCCCCGCGAGGCCGGGACGATCTGGCTGGTCGGCTCGGTATTCGTCGGATTGCTGTTGTTGCAGGCAGGCTCCCAGCTCGCCTCGGGGCTGCTGATCCTGCGAATTTCGTCTTCCTACCAGGTGGAAGTGGTGCGCCGTATTCTCGATCGCCTGGATGCCGACAGGAATTTCACCGCGATCAGGAAGCTCGGCGATGCCGAGAACAAGAATGCGCAGCAGGTCATTTTCAGTGCCGCGATCGGTCATGGCGCATCAACGAACCGCGTGCTCCGCATCATCCTCAAGATGTTCCCGCAGGTGCTGACGGTATTGATCGGCCTGGTATTCCTTTTCTACCTGAAGCCGGTCCTCACGCTGCTGGTGGCGCTGGCGGCCGTTTCTTCGTTGACCGCGCAGCGACGACTGAGCATCAAGGCCGCCAACTGGAACCGGGCGATGGATGACAGCCGGGCCGAGACATCGCGTCGTATTCGGGGATACATCGAAGAAAAGATGACCGGCATGGTCAGCTCGTCGGTCGATTCAAGCGAGGTCATCCGCGAGCCTGCTGTCAGCATGAATTTCCAGGCGCGGAGAAAGAGTCTCAAATACCTTTATGTCAGCCAGTTCTTCAGCACGCTGACGTTCATTGCTGCCATGGCGCTCGTGCTGGGCTCCTTTGCCATGCTGCCGCAGGGTCAGTCTGCGCAGTGGTCCTATCTGGTCCTCTATGTCCTGGTGCTCAACAGGGTGTTCATGGGTCTCAAGGGACTGTTTGGCGGCGTGACGAATTTCAATCGTTTCTATCGGAAGGTGGCGATGGTCCTTGCCCTTTTCGAAAAACTGAAATTGCCACAGGGTCACGTCCGCAGCCGGTTAAGCAATGCGGTGTCGTCGGATTCGATTCCCGTGATCATGACGGGCAATGCGCCGAGGTCACGGGGGCTCGCAGAGGCTCTTGTTGCCGCGCTGGATGGAGTGACGGCGAACAATATCCTGCCGCTGATGATGTCTGGCTATCCGGATGGCAAGTCGATCAGCCATGCCTTCCCGAGCCTCAAGGAGGCGAATCGCAACGAGCAAGAGCCTGGTTTCGATGCCAGCGCGACGAAGTCGTGGCTGGCCGAGAACGCAGACCGGCCATTGTCGCTGGGCGAATGGCGAAGACTTCCGGCCAAGCGCAAGGCAGAAGTCCTGTATCTGGTGGCACTCGCCGGTCCCGCCGATTCGCACATTGTGATCGACGACTCGGTATTCAGGCGCTGGTTGCGCAATCCGGGCATTCTCAAGCAACTACGTGACGGGCAGTTTGCCGGTCGCTTGCTGGTGCTCGCCGGTCATTACCATGATGAGTATCGCTCGCTGGAAAGCGTCCGCCTCCTGGCCCTTGATGAAGATGGCCAGCTGTTGCATGACGATCTCGACCTGGTGTCGGAGCAATCGCGCCAGGATGCTGCAGCTTCGCAATCCGAGCCTGATGACGATATCGAAGATGATCTCGAAATCGATTGAAGCTGCAAAGAGCCTCGAGGTGCTTGTTCTCTCGAGTGTCCACCCTTCGCGGGACCCTCGTATTGTCGACAAGGAAATCCGGACGCTTGCCGGGCACGGCCATGCGGTCACCTGGTGTCGACCCGGGCCGGTAGAAACCGCTTCTCCAGCACCTGTCGACGTGGAGGAAATCTCCTTTCCTGCTCGCCAGGGTCGCCTGCGCCGAATCTTCACGTCGTGGCTGGCGGCAAGGAAGATCATTAACAAGACCCGCCCCGACATCGTCCACCTGCACGACCCCGAGCTGCTGCTGGTCGGCCTGTTGCCGCGCCTGCCGGGCTGCCGTTACATCTATGATGCGCACGAGGACATCGGCCTGCAGGTGCTGGCCAAGCCATGGATCCCCGGATTCCTGCGCAGGCCCGTGGCCTTCGCAAGCAATGCACTGGCGCGCCTGTTGATGCGGCGCTTCGATGCGGTCATCACGGCCACGACGGACATCAATGAGCGCCTGTCATCGCTTCCCGTGCAATGCGTGACGCTCCGCAATTTCCCGCGCCTGGAGCAGTTTTCGGTCGCGACTGCCGTCCCCGAGGATCTTGTCTACGTCGGTCGCATTTCACGCGACCGGGGCCTAGAAGAGATGCTTTCCCTGGCGCAAGCCACCGGTCGGCGCCTGCAACTGGCGGGCAGGGTCGATCCTGCTTGCCAGGCGATGCTTGATAGAGCGACAAGCGATGGCGTTTGCGATTACCACGGCGAGCTGGATCGCGAGGGCGTGGCGAAGCTGCTGCGCGGCGGCGGTATCGGCCTGTGCCTGCTGCATGACAAGGTGAATTACCGACGTGCCTTGCCAACCAAGCTCTTCGAATACATGGCGTCCGGCCTGCCGGTCATTGTCACGGCGTTCCCCTTGTGGCGAGATATCGTGCAGGCTGCGGGCGCCGGCCTGGCGGTCGACCTCAAGGATGGCACGCAGGGCTGGCCCGAGGTGACACGCTGGCTCGAGCGCGGCGCCTTGCGCGAGCAGGGCGCGGCGGGTCGTCGACATGTCGAGACACAAGCCAGCTGGGAACAGGAAGCGTCCGCATTGCTGGCCTTGTACGACGAGCTCGCCGAAGGCGCGGGTGGCGGGAGCGGATGACGTGAATATCCTGTATGTCCATCAATACGCCATGAAGCCAGAGCAGGCCGGGTTGTCACGTGCCTTTGATTACTCGCGCGCGCTGGTTTCCCGCGGCAACACCGTTACCTTGCTGGCAGGATCCCATGATCATTTCGCTGGCCACGATCCGCACCTGCAAGCGGACGAGGACGGTCGTCGCGAGCGAGTCGAGGGTGTCGAATTCCAGTGGCTGAAGACGCCGGCCTACCGTGGCAACACGTTGGGACGAATTCGCAACATGCTGAATTTCATGTGGCAGGTGGCGCGCCTGCGTCCGGACCGGGTGCCCGATGTGGTCATCGGCTCGAGTCCGTCATTGTTTGCCGCAGTGGGTGCCTGGTGGCTGTCGCGCCGCTTGCAGCGGCCATTCGTACTGGAAATCAGGGACCTGTGGCCGGATTCCCTGATCGATCTCGGCGGGTACTCGCGCCTCGATCCGAGAATCCTGGCCTTCCGGTTGCTGGAAAAGCTGCTTTATCGTCGGGCGCAACTGGTCGTTTCCGCCCTGCCGGGCAGTGAGCGCCATATCAACGCGGTCGCCCGGCGTGAATGCCCGTTTGCCTGGGTCCCGAACGCCCTGTACCGGCTGCCGGAGCTTGCCGAGCCGGCACCTCGTGATGGCAACTTCGTGCTGATGTATTCCGGTACGCATGGCCTGGCCAATCACCTCGATGCCTTGCTTGACGCGGCGGCCTGCCTGCAGCAGCAGGGTGTCGATGACATCGAAATCCGCCTCATCGGCCAGGGCCCGGAACGAGAGCGCCTGCAGCGACGCGCGACTGACGAGGGCCTGCAGAATGTCCACTTCCTGCCAGCGGTGCCGAAGGCCGAGATCTATGACGTGCTGGCCGAGGCCGACGCCTTTGTGATCCTGTTCAAGGACGTGCCGGTTTATCGCTACGGTGTCAGTGCCAACAAGATTTTCGACTACCTGGCCATGTCCCGGCCGGTGCTGTTCGGTTCCGAAGCGCGCTACCATCCGGAACGGGATTGCGACGCGTGCTTGCGCGTTCCGTCCGAGCATCCAGAGGCCATCGCGGCAGCCATTCGCGACCTGCGCGACCGGTCTGGCGAGGAACGGGCAGCGCTTGGCCGGGCAGGTCGGGAGTACGTGCAGGCCGAATTCCTGGTCGAGCATCATGCCGCCCGGCTGGAAAAGGCCCTGGCCGGTGTCCTGCGCAATGAGAAGGCGGATCGAGCCTGAACGGGGGTTGGATGGACATCACGATGCTGTTGCTGGCTGGCGCCTTTGCCTTGTCTTTCCTGCTGACATGGGTGTTATCCCGTGGCTGGCTGGCGATCACCGACGTCCCGAATCATCGCTCCCTGCATTCGGTGCCGACGCCGCGCACCGGCGGTCTTGCCATTGCCGGCGCCGGCATCGCTGCCTTGCTGTCGGGCGTCGTCCTGGGTCATGTCGACGTGGCGCCCGTCGGCTTGCTGATGTTGATCGGCGGCTGGGTGATGCTGTTGTCCCTGTCCGTCCTGGATGACATTGCCGATCTTTCGGCGCCGTTGCGCCTGCTCGTCCATCTCGGCGCTGCCCTGCTGTTCCTGTGGATGGTGGAGCTGGCCTGGTGGCAGCTTGGCCTGCTGGTCCTGCTGATGACCTGGTGTACCAATCTCTTCAACTTCATGGATGGCATGGACGGGCTGGCAGGCTCCATGGGCGTTGTGGGCGCGAGCACGCTGGCGGTCTTGCTGTGGCAAGGCGATGCCGGCAACAGCTGGCTTGTCGCGGCCATCCTGGCCGCTGCCATGGCGGGGTTCCTGCCCTGGAACCTGCCGCCAGCACGGATTTTCCTGGGCGATGCCGGCTCGATACCCAGCGGCTTCCTGCTGGCCGGACTGGCCATTCATGCCGTGCTGGAGGCCGGAATCCATCCGGCCCTCGTCATCCTGCCATTCCTGACCTTCCTGGTGGATGCCAGCTGTACCCTGGTTGCCCGGGCCTGGCGGGGCGAGCGGATCTGGGAAGCGCATCGAGAGCATGCATACCAGCGCCTCTGCCTGGCGGGATTGCCGGTATATCAAGTACTTATGCTAGAATTTGCCCTTGTTTGCGTGAATGCCGGGCTTGCCCTGTGGCTGGCCTCCGGGGTCCGAAATGAACTGATCTGGTTCGTGCTCGGGCTGCAGGTGGCATTGCACGTCGTGCTTTACGGGGTCATCGTCCGTCGCTGTCCCCGGGGGGCTGTCTAGAAATACCGACCCGCGCGATGCGGGTCCTGAAAAGGTGCCGTTGCGTGGGGCTGCATTTCAAGAGATTCGTGGTCTTTGCTCATGACCTGCTGTGGACAGCGGTGGCGGTCGTGCTTGCGTACTGGCTGCGTTTCAATTTCGGCGAAGTGCCGGCGCAGAACATGTCTGGGTTCCTGGCCTTCCTGACAGTCGCGGTCCCGGTACACGCTGGCGCCTTCCTGGTCTTCGGTTGCTATCGCGGTGTCTGGCGCTTTGCGTCCATTCCGGATTTCCTGCGGATTTTTTCGGCCGTGGCCTGCGGTGTGCTGGTCACCACCCTGGCCCTGTTCCTTTACAACCGCATGGCCGAGATCCCTCGCACCGTGCTGGTGCTGTACCCGATCTTCCTGCTGGCAGGTGTCAGTGGTGCGCGCGTGTTCTATCGCGCCATTGTCGATCATGGTCTGCGGCTGGATTTCGATTCACGACCCCGGGCGGTCATCGTCGGCGGCGGGCGCGCTGGCGAAATCCTGGTCCGCGAACTGAGCCGCAACGGTGCGTTCCGACCGGTGGCAATCCTGGATGACGATCCCCGCAAGCAGGGCCAGGAGCTTCACGGCGTCCGCATTCGCGGCCGGATCGACCAGTTGCCCGCAATTACCGAGAATCATCGTGCGGACATGGTGCTCATTGCCATGCCGAGTGCGAACGCCAAGCTGTTGAACCGGATAGTCAGCCTGTCCATCGAAAGCAAGGTGCGCGTGGCGACCTTGCCGTCCTTGAGCGAGCCGGAAGCGGTGCACGGATATTCCAGCAAGCTCAGGCCGATCACCGTCGAGGACCTGCTCGGTCGCGAATCGATCAATCTCGACGACACCGACATCGACAGTGTCGTCTCTGGCCATTCGATCATGGTCACCGGCGGTGGTGGTTCCGTCGGCTCGGAGCTCTGTCGCCAGCTGGCAGCTCGCAAGCCGAAGCGCCTGGTGGTTTTCGATCATGCCGAGTTCAATCTCTATCGCATCGAGATCGAATTGAAGAAGCAGTTCCCGGATGTCGATATCCAGGCCGTGCTGGGCAGCGTGATCGATGCCACTCGTGTCGACAGCTGCATGCGTCGCAATGCGATCGAGATGGTGTTCCACGCGGCTGCCTACAAGCACGTGCCCATCGTGGAAGAGAATCCCTGCGAAGGCGTGCGGAACAACGTGCTCGGTACCCGCACGGTGGCCGATTGCGCCATTCGCAACAACGTGAAGAAATTCATCCTGATTTCCACCGACAAGGTGGTCAATCCGTCCAGCATCATGGGTGCCACCAAGCGGGCGGCGGAGCTGTATTGCCAGAGTCTCGGCAATGCTGCCGGCACGCAGTTCATCACTACCCGCTTTGGCAACGTGCTCGGCTCCTGCGGTTCGGTCGTGCCCCTGTTCGAGAGCCAGATCGCGGCGGGTGGACCGGTGACCGTGACCGATCCGGGGGTGACGCGTTACTTCATGACCATCGCCGAGGCGGCCGGGCTGATCCTGCAGGCCAGCGTGACCGGCAAGGGCGGCGAAGTGTTCGTGCTCGACATGGGCGAGCCTGTCTCCATCCTGCACATGGCCGAGACCATGATCCGTCTGTACGGCAAGATTCCGGGCAGCGAGATTCCCATCACCTTCACGGGCCTGCGACCGGGCGAGAAGATGCACGAGGACCTGTTCTACGATTTCGAGGATCGGGTTGGCACGGCGCATCCCAAGTTGCTGCTGGCGCAAAGCGCCGGGCTGGATACCGAACGACTGGATGACGCGCTGCAGCGCATGGAGTCTGCGGTGGCCGAGAACGACCCGGTCCTGTGCCTCGAGGCCCTGCGGAACCTGGTACCCACTTTCCACACGCCGCCGGGCAATATGGACCGTCTCAAGGATCCTGCAGCCGAGGCGGCCTCGCTCCGGGTGGTCAAGTAAGGGCTCTCCAGCATGGACCGGCTTGCCCGCCGCTTGCTACAATTCCGCTCTTGATTTCAACGAGTTAGCGCAAATGCCCGGGAAGCTCTACGTCCAGACCTACGGATGCCAGATGAACGAGTACGATTCGGCCAAGATGCTGGACGTGCTGGCGGATTCCCATGGCCTGGAAACGACCGATGACCCGGCCGCTGCCGACGTCATCCTGCTGAATACCTGCTCCATCCGCGAAAAGGCGCAGGAGAAGGTCTTTTCCCAGCTGGGCCGCTGGAAGGACTGGAAGGCCGAGAAGCCGGACCTGGTGATTGGTGTCGGTGGTTGCGTGGCCTCCCAGGAGGGTGAAGCCATTATCGAGCGCGCACCGTTCGTGGACCTGGTGTTCGGCCCGCAGACCATTCATCGCCTGCCAGTCATGCTGGACGATGTGCGCAAGAAGCGCGAATCAGTCGTGGATATCAGTTTCCCCGAGATCGAGAAATTCGATCACCTGCCCGCACCGCGTTCGGAAGGTGCGACTGCCTTCGTGTCGATCATGGAAGGCTGCTCCAAGTACTGCACGTTCTGCGTGGTCCCCTACACCCGTGGCGAGGAAGTCAGCCGACCTTTCGATGATGTCATCGCCGAGGTGGCCCAGCTGGCCGAGCAGGGCGTCAAGGAAATCACCTTGCTGGGCCAGAACGTCAACGGCTACCGCGGCGAAATGAATGACGGCACGCTCTGCGACCTGGCGCTGCTGATTCGCTTCGTGGCCGAGATCGATGGTGTCGAGCGCATTCGCTTCACGACGTCGCACCCGCTGGAATTTTCCGACAGCCTGATCGAGGCATACCGGGACGTGCCGAAACTGGCCAGTTACCTGCACCTGCCGGTGCAGTCCGGTTCCGATCGCATCCTGGCCGGCATGAAGCGTGGTCACACGGTGCTCGAGTTCAAGCAGAAGTTGCGCAAGCTGCGTGAAGCGCGCCCGGGAATTTCCCTGTCGTCCGATTTCATCGTCGGTTTCCCCGGCGAGACGGACAAGGACTTCGAGCAGACCATGAAGCTGATCGAGGATGTGAAATTCGACCAGGCCTTCAGCTTCATCTACTCGGCACGCCCGGGCACGCCGGCGGCCTCCTTCGAGGACGATGTCGCGCACGAGACCAAGCAGCAACGCCTGAAGATCCTGCAAAGCCGCATCATCCAGTTCAACCAGGAATACACGGAACAGATGGTGGGCACGACCCAGCGCGTGCTGGTCGAGCGTCCGTCCACCAAGAACGCCGAGGAACTTGCCGGCCGCACCGACAACAATCGCTGGGTCAACTTTGCCGGCCCGGCTTCCTTGATCGGCCAGTTCGTCGATCTCGAGATCACCGCGCGCATGCCGAACTCCCTGCGTGGCCGACTGGTGGGCGATGCTGCTCGCCAGACTGCCTGACGCCTGCTTCTCGAGCATTCAATGACTGATTCCCTGCATACCATCGACATCCTTCTGACGCCCGAAGACAACGAGCGTCTGGCCATGCTATGTGGTCCCTTTGACGAGCACCTGCGACAGATCGAGCGACGTCTCGGTGTCGAGATCAGCAACCGTGGTGCCAGCTTCCGCGTGATCGGCGAAGCGGTGGCCGCGAATACCACGGCAGAGCTGCTGAAGGATCTCTACGCCGACACGCGCAAGGACGAGATCGATCCCGAGCAGGTGCACCTGGCCATCCAGGAAGCCGAGGTCGATGGCAAGCGCAAGGCGCCGGCCGACCAGCCGGACGTGGTCGTGCACACCAAGCGCGGCCCGATTCGCGGGCGTGGTCCTTCGCAGCGCAGCTACATGGCCAGCATTCGTGATCACGATCTGTCGTTCGGTATCGGTCCGGCAGGCACCGGCAAGACCTACCTTGCAGTCGCCAGCGCTGTCGAAGCGCTGGAACGCAGCGAAGTGCGACGCCTGGTACTGGTGCGCCCGGCGGTGGAAGCGGGCGAGAAGCTCGGTTTCCTGCCCGGCGACATGAGCCAGAAGGTCGATCCCTACCTGCGGCCCATGTACGACGCGCTGTACGAAATGATGGGCTTCGACAAGGTCGCTCGCTTGATCGAGCGGCATGTCATCGAGGTCGCACCACTGGCGTTCATGCGCGGCCGCACCCTGAACGAGTCCTTCATCATTCTCGACGAGGCACAGAACACGTCCATCGAGCAGATGAAAATGTTCCTGACCCGCATCGGTTTCGGATCGCGTGCAGTGGTCACCGGTGACGTCACCCAGGTCGACTTGCCGCGCGGCCAGGTCTCAGGCCTGCGCCATGCCATCGAAGTGCTGAAGGATGTCGACGGGGTGAGTTTCAATTTCTTCTCGGCCCAGGATGTCGTGAGGCATTCGCTGGTGCAGCGCATCGTGCAGGCATACGACGCCGGCGAGAAATCCTGATGAACCTGGCACTCGAGATCCAGCCGGAGGTCGAGAGCGCGGCGCTGCCGACACCTGCCCGTTTCGAGCGCTGGGCTGGCGAGGCGCTGGCGGATCTTGGTGCCGGGTGCGAACTGTCGATCCGCATCGTTGGCGAGGACGAGGGTCGCGAGCTGAACAGGACCTACCGGCAGAAGGATTACCCGACCAACGTCTTGAGCTTCCCTGCAGACATCGACGAACTGCCGGCGGCAGTGCGCGAGGCACTGGAATCGGTGCCGCTGGGTGACCTTGTCATCTGTGCGCCCGTGGTGGCGCGCGAGGCGGGCGAGCAGGGCAAGCCGCTCGATGCCCACTGGGCTCACCTGGTAGTACACGGTTGCCTGCACCTGCTGGGCCATGATCACGAGAACGATGCCGAGGCCGAGGCCATGGAATCGCTTGAAACCGCCATTATGGGCCGCTTAGGCTATCCAGACCCCTATCTTGAGGAAGCATGACCATCATGTCTGACGATCACCCTCCGAGTAGCAATCACCCGGAAAGCGGGCTCAAAGGCTGGCTGGGCCGCCTTGGCAGCGCATTCACGGGTGAACCCCGCGATCGGGACGACCTGATCGAAGTCCTGCAGGATGCCCAGCAACGCGAAATGTTCGATGCCGATGCCCTGGCCATGCTGGAAGGCGTGCTGCAGGTCACGGACATGCAGGTGCGCGATGTCATGGTGCCGCGTTCGCAAATGGTTGTTGTCGAGCGCGACTGCTCGCTCGAAACCGTGCTGCCGACCATCATCGAATCCGGTCACTCCCGTTATCCCGTGATTGGCGAGAGCCGTGACGAGGTGCTCGGCATCGTACTGGCCAAGGACCTGTTGCGCTACTGGGTGGAAAATCCGGGCAGCTTCAATGTTCGCGAGTACGTGCGACCGGCGACGTTCATTCCAGAGTCCAAACGCTTGAACGTGCTGTTGAAGGAGTTCCGTGGCAGTCGCAATCACATGGCCATCGTGGTCGACGAGTATGGCGGTGTTGCCGGGCTCGTGACGATCGAGGACGTGCTCGAGCAGATCGTTGGCGAGATCGACGACGAGCATGACGTCGAGGAAGATGCCACCATCATCAAGCACAACGACTCCCGCTGGACGGTGCGCGCGCTGACACCGATCGATGACTTCAATGACTACTTCGATGCCGAGTTCAGCGACCAGGAGTTCGACACGGTTGGCGGACTGGTCATGAATGCCATCGGTCACCTGCCCAAGCGCGGCGAGGTGGTGGAGCTCGAGCCATTCCGTTTCAAGGTCGTGCGGGCCGACAATCGTCGCCTGCACCTGCTGGAAGTGAAGCGCATCGCGCGGCAGGAGAGCGAGTGACTTGAGGCTGCCGCACTTCATCGAAGCGCTGAGAAAAGAACAGCGGCTGGCTTTGCCAGCCGCTTTTGCGCTTGGTGGGCTGCTGGTCCTGGCCTTCGCGCCGTTCCACCTGTTTCCTCTCGCCGTGATCCTGCCGCTGGCCTTGCTATGGCTGATCGACGGGCAGTCGCCACGGGTTGCAGCCTGGCGCGGATTTGCTTTCGGTTTCGGCCTGTTCGGCATCGGCATGCACTGGCTGTATATCAGCCTGCATGTCTATGGCAAAGCGCCCGTGATACTGGCTGTTTTCCTGATGATCTGCCTGGTGGCCTTGATGGCGGCGTACTACGCAGGTTTTGCATGGTTGTTGAATCGATACTGGCCTGCGGCACCTGGGCCGGCAGGAGTGAACTGGCGCCGCTACCTGCTGGCTGCGCCTGCCCTTTGGGTATTGCTTGAATACATGCGTGGCTGGTTTCTCAGCGGCTTTCCGTGGTTCAGCCTGGGTTACAGTCAGCTTGATACCTGGCTGGCGGGCTTCGCGCCGGTTGGCGGCGTTTTCATGGTTTCGCTGTTTGTCATGATGCTTGGTGGTGCGCTGTTGCTTTGCATTTCAAGCGGCCTGAAGTTCCGGGCTGCAGCCGCAGCTATCATGATGGCGATCCTTTCTGCCAGCTACTGGCTGCAGGCCGTGCAGTGGACGCATCCAACGGGCAATGCGATCAAGGTGGCCCTGGTGCAGGGGAACATTCCGCAGGACAAGAAATGGCTGCCGGAATATCGCCAGAGGACAATCGATACCTATCTCGACCTGACGCGCGACGTGCTGCATGACGCGGATCTGGTCATCTGGCCTGAAGCGGCAATTCCACTCCTGTATTCGCAGCTCGATGACACGCTGTTCATGCATATCGAGGATGAAATGCTTGCTCCCGAACAGCGCCTGGTAACCGGCGTTCTGGTGCATGACCGGGAGCGCGGCGTCTACTACAACAGCGCGGTCGTGATCGGAGGGGCAGAGCGGCGGTTCTATCACAAGCGCCACCTGGTGCCATTCGGAGAGTATTTCCCCGTTCCCGATTCGGTGCGCGAATGGCTGCGCCTGATGAACCTTCCCTACAGCGATTTCGAAGCTGGCGAAGGCGATAACAGGCTTGAGCTCTGGCCCGGCGTATCGGCAGCGATGCTGATCTGCTACGAAGCGGTTTTTGGTAGCGAGGCGATGGATGCCATGCCGGAGGCCGGTTTTGTCATCAATATTTCGAACGACGGCTGGTTCGGTGAGTCCATTGGTCCGAAGCAGCATTTCCAGATTACGCGCATGCGAGCAAAGGAAGCCGCGCGGCCATTGGTGCGGGTGACCAATACGGGCATCAGTGGCCTGTTGGCATTCGACGGCGGCAAGCTGCTGAGCATGCCGGTGTCCGAGACTGCAGCCGCAATGGCGAGCATCGAGCCCCGCACTGGAGGCTCGCCCTACGGTAGTCATGGCAACCTGGTGGTGTGGGCGACCTGCTTGCTGCTCGCCTTCAGCATGCCGAAGCGCAAGGATGCAAGCGCGTGAACGAGCGGCCTGTCATGTCGACCACAGACTTGCGCCGGCCGGTGACATGGCTGCTCGGCCTGTTGTTGCTGTTCCCCGTGCTGTCGTTGGTAGTGAGCAAGGCGGCCAGCGTCATTTTCACGCTGTTGGCACTGGCAGGAATCTACCTCGGGATTCGACGCAGCGGGCCGCGAATCGCTGGCGACCTGCTGGCGGTTCGCCGTGCCTTTGCGTCCTACTTCCTGGTGGGCCTGGTTCTCTACCTCATCCTGTTCATCGGCGACGAGCACACCGAGCTGGCAACCAAGCTGCTCGGCAGGGATATCCGCTTCCTGGTCGCGGGACTCGTGCTGGTGGCAATTGCCGTGGCGACCGCGCTGCCGCTTGCCAGCAGGAAGTGGCTGGATGCTTCCTTCATTGCCGGTGGCCTGCTGGTCGGCCTGGTGGCGATTGCGGAGGTGATGCTGGCATCGGGTCCGGCTCACCGTGCGTCGGGCGCCAGCATTTCCATCCTGTTCGGCCACTTGAGTGCGGCGTTTGCGATTTCGCTCGGGGTGCTTGGCCTGCATCGCCAGGGCCAGGCGCGCTTCCTGTTTTTCCTTGCTGCGTTCATGGCGGTTGTCGCCGTCATCCTGTCAGGCACCCGCGGCGCAGTCTTGTCGCTTTGCGTGCTGGCACTGCTTGCTGCTGTCCTCTGGAATCGCCTGTCCGTGCAGCGGTGGCTGGTTTCAGCAGGCCTGGCGCTGCTGGTCACCACGGCGCTGTGGATCAGCCCGGCTGGCCAGCGTATGGGCGAACGCCTCGCTGCGATGGACGCGGAGTTTTCGGCAAGCCTGGCGGCGCTGGAGTCGAGCGGCGAGACTGCTGCTTACAGGACGCTGGGTTGTGTCTCCGACCCGGTGGTCCTGCAGGGGATCGTCCGCAGGATCGATTTCATCGCGGCCGCACTGGAAGGCACGGGCGTCGCGACCGTATCGATTCCCGCAGCCGAGGCGCCGGTCGAGTGTTCGCAGGCCGGGCAGGTGCTGCAATTTACCAATGGCACCCGGACAGAGGTCGGGGCAAGAATGCCGGCCGCAGGCTACCATGCCGCAGGCCGTACCCTGCGATTCCTTGCCAGGGGGCAAGGCAAGTTGCTGATCCAGTTTTCCGGCAAGCTGCATAAGCAGTACATCTCCGGGGATGAGTGGCAAGCCGTCGAGTTCGGCCCGCTGGTCAGCGGCCGGGAGCTGATGTTCGTCGACATTCCGTCGCAGCAAAGCCTGCAATTGCTGCCGATACGTGATGCGGTTGCCGATTACCGCTTCGCGGGCCTCGACACCTCTGTCGGCCTGCGCTTGCAGCTCTGGCGCAGCGCTATCGAAGCCTTCCTGGCCCGGCCGCTGCTCGGCCTGGGGCCGGGTGGTCTCCGGGAGTCCTGGTCAAGGGCGATAGCGGCGGGCGAAATCAGTGCGAGGGTCGGCGAATTCGACCATGCCCACGGCGAGATCCTGACCGTGGCTGCCGAGCGTGGCATCCCGGGCTTGCTGAGCCTGCTGGCTGTCTACGCGGCGCCATTCTGGCTGTTCTGGCGTCGACGGGACGCGTACGGCCGGGCCGGCATGGCCTTTATTGGCGTCATTTTCATCTCCGGCCTGACCGAGACGATCTTCAATCACTCCCTCGGTATCACGTATTATTCGATGATGGTGCTGATCCTGGCGACGGCACCTCGCGAGGGCGGCCTCGACCGCCCGCTTGACCAGGCATCGCCAGCAATTTCCGGAAAATCATGAGCAAGCAAGCAACAGCGGCCGACAAGCCGGCGAAGAATTTCTATTGCCTTTCCATGTTCCCGTACCCCAGCGGCAAGCTGCACATGGGGCACGTGCGGAACTATGCCATCGGTGACGTGCTGACACGTTTCAAGAAGCTGCAGGGCTACGATGTGCTTCAGCCGATGGGTTGGGATGCGTTCGGCCTGCCGGCCGAGAATGCGGCGATCAAGAACAACGTGCCGCCGGCGAAGTGGACCTACGAGAACATTGCCTACATGCGCGGGCAACTGCAGGCATTGAACCTGGCGATTGACTGGGATCGCGAGCTGGCGACCTGCAACCCGGGTTATTACCGGTGGAACCAGTGGTTCTTCCTGCGCATGCGCGAAGCCGGCATTGCCTACAAGAAAACCGGCACGGTGAACTGGGATCCGGTCGACCAGACCGTCCTGGCCAACGAGCAGGTGGTCGATGGTCGCGGCTGGCGCACCGGCGCGCTGGTCGAGAAGCGCGAAATCCCGATGTATTACCTGAACATCACGCGGTATGCCGACGAGCTGCTGGACAGCCTCGACACGCTGGATGGCTGGCCGGATCGCGTCAAGGCAATGCAGGCCAACTGGATCGGTCGCAGCCACGGTTGTGACATCACCTTCCCTTGTGCGCAGGGTGACATCGAGGTCTACACCACGCGTCCCGATACCCTGATGGGTGCGACCTATCTAGCCGTTGCTGCCGAGCATCCGCTGGCCATGAAGGCTGCCGAAGCCGATGCCGACATCAAGGCTTTCGTCGATGAATGTCGACGTGGCGGCACGACGGAGGCCGAGCTGGCAACCCAGGAAAAGAAGGGCATGCCGCTGGGTATCGAGGCCGAGCACCCGCTGACCGGCGAAAAGCTGCCGGTATGGGTCGCGAATTACGTGCTGATGAATTACGGCTCGGGTGCGGTGATGGCCGTGCCGGCACACGACGAGCGCGATTTTGCCTTCGCCAACAAGTACGACTTGCCGATCAAGCAGGTCGTTGCGGTCGATGGCCATGCCGATTACGACAGCGAGAACTGGCAGGACTGGTATGTCAGCAAGGAAAACTCGCAGCTGGTGAATTCGGGCGATTTCGACGGCCTCGGTTTCCGTGATGGCTTCGACGCCATTGCTGCCGCACTGGAGAAAAAGGGCCTCGGCAAGCCGCGCACCAATTACCGCCTCCGCGACTGGGGCATTTCGCGCCAGCGTTTCTGGGGTTGTCCGATTCCGCTGATCCATTGCGACGACTGTGGCGAAGTGGCAGTGCCGGATGACCAGTTGCCGGTGAAACTGCCGGAGGACCTGGTGCCGGATGGCAGTGGCAATCCGCTGGCAAAGCATGCCGACTTCATCAATGTCGATTGCCCGAAGTGCGGCCAGCCGGCGAGGCGCGAGACCGACACCATGGATACCTTCGTGGATTCGTCCTGGTACTTCATGCGCTATGTCTGTCGCGACAATCCGGATGCCATGGTGGACGAACGGGTCGACGACTGGCTGCCGGTGGACCAGTACATCGGTGGCATCGAGCACGCCATTCTCCACCTGCTGTACGCGCGCTTCTGGACCAAGGCAATGCGCGATCTCGGCTACTGCAAGGTGGACGAACCGTTCGCGCGCCTGATGACGCAAGGCATGGTCCTGAACCATGTGTTCTATCGCAAGGGTGGCGAGGGCCAGATCGAGTACTACCCGCCGGCGGATGTCGAGCTGGCTCGGAACGACAAGGGCGAAGTCATCTCTGCAGTGCTGAAGGCCGACGGCAAGCCGGTCGAGTACGACGGCATGGGTACCATGTCGAAGTCCAAGCTGAATGGCGTCGATCCTCAGCAGATGATCGATGCGCATGGCGCGGACACGGTCAAGCTGTTCATGCTGTTTGCGGCACCACCCGAACAATCCCTTGAATGGTCGGATGCCGGCATCGATGGCGCGGCGCGTTTCATCAAGCGCCTGACGCGCGCGGTCGAGGAGCATCTCGACTCCGGTGCGGCTGCGCCAATCGATTCGACGCAACTCGCCGATGCCGGCAAGACCCTGCGTCGCCAGGTGCACCAAACCATCGGCAAGGTGACGAACGACATCGGCCATCGCCTGGTCTTCAATACCGCGATTGCGGCGACCATGGAACTGTTGAACAACGTCAACAAGTTCGATGTGTCAACCGACAATGATCGCGCCGTGCGTCATGAAGCGCTGGATGCCATCGTGCGCCTGCTCGGGCCTATCATTCCGGACACGGCCGAACAGCTTGCGATCAAGCTGGGTCATGACAGCCTGCTCGCCGCCGGCTGGCCGGAAGTCGACGAGTCCGCGCTGCAACGCGACTCCATCGAACTGGTCGTGCAGGTCAATGGCAAGGTGCGTGGCAAGGTCCAGGTTGCGGCTGACGCGGCCAAGGATGTCATCGAGGCAAGCGCACTGGAAGACGCCAACGTCCAGCGCTTTACCGAGGGCAAGACCATCCGCAAGGTGATTGTCGTACCGGGTCGCCTGGTCAACGTGGTGGCTACCTGATGTCCTGGCCGATGCGCAGCATGGTGATACTGTTGCTTGCCGCATGCGCGGCCTGCGGTTTCCACTTGCGCGGCGAACTGCCGTTGCCCGTCGAGATGCAGCAGACGTATCTTGACTATCGTGGCTCGGACACCGATGTCCGGCGCGTGCTGGCGCGCATCCTCGGCAAGAACGGCGTGACGGTGGTCCGCTCGCGCGGCGAAGCGACCGCGATCCTGCGAATCCTCCGTGCCACTGTCGAGCAGGAAGTGATTTCCAAGAACATCGATGGCAGGCCCACCGAATACCGGATAACCGCGAAATGGTCCATTCGTCTTTCGCTGGCGGATGGCAGCAGGAGCGGCGAAATCCTGACCGCCGAGCAGGACACCGTGCTTAGCCTGGATCCCACGGATCCCCTCGGCGCACGCGTTGCCCGCGATGAAGCGGCCAGTGACTTGCGCAAAAGGGTGGCCCGGCAGGTGCTCGAGCGCCTGGCGGCGACCGGATTGCCGGCAGCGGCGGACTGAGCCGGTGAAGCTTTATCCGGACAGCCTCGATGGGCACCTCGCCGGCAACCTGCTGCCGGTCTACCTGCTGGCGGGCGACGAGCCCTTGCAGGTGGAAGAAGCAGCCGATGCGATTCGGGCTGCTGCCCGCGCCCAGGGATACGACTCACGCGAAGTCTTTTTCACCGATCGCCATTTCGACTGGAATGCCATCCATGCGGCTGGCAGCGCCATGTCGCTGTTCGCTGAACGTCGCTTGCTGGAAATTCGCCTGCCCACCGGTCGTCCCGGTGATGCCGGTGGCAAGGCCTTGATCGAGCTGGCGGAGAACCCGCCCGAGGATACGGTGGTGTTGATCATCAGCAGCGCGAAGGTCGACAAGAAGGTCAAGTGGGTCAAGGCGGTGGAAAAGTCTGGCGGACTGCTGGAAAGCTGGTCGCTGGACCCGAAGCAACTGCTCGCCTGGATCAGCAAGCGCCTGTCGGCCGCCGGACTGGTTGCCGATCCGGAAGCGGCTCGCCTGCTGGCGGAACGGGTGGAGGGCAACCTGCTGGCTGCCAAGCAGGAAATCGACAAGCTGGCCTTGCTGGTCGGCCAGGATAACGACGGCAAGGCAGATGCAGAGGCCGTTCGCGACGCCGTGGCCAACAGCGCCAGGTTCAATGTCTTTCTTTTGTCGGATGCCGCGCTGGCAGGTCGGCCCGATCGCGCCTTGCGAATTGTCGACGGTCTGCGCGAGGAGGGCACCGATCCCGTCCTGCTGGTCTGGTCCCTGACGCGGGACATCCGCGCCCTGACCGACATGGCATTTCGCCTGGCAAAGGGTGAACCAGCCAGCCGCCTGACGTCGCGCGTCTGGCCGAAAAGCCGCGGGCCGCTGTTTGAAAAGGCCCTGCAACGCATCAGTCACCGGCAGTGGAACGATCTGCTGCTGGAAGCGGCGCTGGCAGATCGCAGCGTCAAGGGCATGGGTGCTGCCAGCGGCAAGGAAGCGGTATGGGCCGCTGTCCAAAGACTGACAGCGCGCCTTGCGGGCGCTTCTCTTGATACCATGCCGGCATGAGCCAGATGAGACTGGGCGTTTTCGGCGGCATGTTCGATCCCGTGCACCACGGCCACTTGCGGCCTGCACTGGAAGTGGCCGAGCAGGCACGTCTCGACCATGTCCGGCTGCTGCCCTGCGCCATACCGCCGCATCGCGACATACCCAGCGCCACGGCCGAACAGCGCCGAGACATGCTGGAACTGGCGGTGGCGGACTACGACATGTTCAGCGTCGATTCTCAGGAACTGGAGCGCAGTGGTACCTCCTATACCATCGACACGCTCGAGAGCCTGAGGGCCGAACTGCCCGAGGCGATGCTGGTCCTGATGCTCGGCGAGGATGCCTTTGCCGGCCTGCACCGCTGGCATCGCTGGCAGGAGATTTTCTCGCTGGCGCAGGTTGTCATCATGCGCCGGCCCGGCGGCACGGAAGAATTCGATGCTGCCATCGACCAGGAACTGAGCGCCCGCCGTTGCCCGATTGCCGACCTGCCAGGCAAGGATCGGGGTGCCATTGCGATGGCCGAGGTTACGCCCTTGCAGATTTCCTCCACCCTGATCAGGCATGTTGTCGGGCGGGGCGAGGATCCCGGCTTCCTGGTGCCGGAGCCGGTTGCGCGCTACCTGCGCGAAAAGCGAATTTACTGAAGGAATGAAAATGAAACCCGAAGCTCTGAAAAGCCTGGTGACCGAAGCCCTTGAAGACATGAAGGCGCAGAACATTGTCGCGATCGATGTGCGGGGCAAGACAGCCATTACCGATTTCATGGTGATTGCGACCGGCACCTCGGATCGTCACGTCAAGGCGCTGGCCGACAGTGTTCTCAAGGAAGCGAAGGATGCCGGTGTGAAACCGCTGGGTATCGAGGGCGAGCGCGATGCCGAGTGGGTATTGATCGACCTGAACGATGTCATTGTTCACACCATGACCGCGGATGTGCGTGACTTTTACGGCCTGGAAAAACTCTGGTCTGTCGATGGCGAGACAAAGCAAGAAGACAGCAAGGCCTGATGAAACTCCGGATGCTCGCCGTTGGCCAGAAAATGCCTGCCTGGGTGACGGCCGGATACGACGAATACGCGCATCGCATGCCGCCGGACTGCCGGCTGGAACTGACGGAAATCCCCCTGGGTCAGCGGTCCAAGTCACAGCCGGTCGAACGCGCCATGGCGGCCGAGGCCGACAAGCTGCTGGCTGCCGTGGGCGAGCGTGATCGCCTGATTGCGCTGGATGTCACCGGCAAGTCGTGGCGCACGGAGCAGCTCGCCACCCAGCTCGCCGAGTGGCGCCAGGACGGTCGTGATGTCTGTTTCGCCATCGGCGGCCCGGACGGGCTGGCCCGGTCGGTGCTGGATCGGGCCGAGCGCCGCTGGTCCTTGTCGGCCCTGACCCTCCCGCATCCGCTGGTGCGCATCGTGCTGGCGGAACAGCTGTACCGGGCCTGGAGCATCCTGGCCAACCACCCCTATCACCGGGCCTGACGGCATGGATCACGCTGCCGAGCCCGAGCTGGTTCTCGCCTCCGCGTCGCCGCGCCGCTCCGAATTGCTGGCGGGCCTCGGCCTGCGCTTCAGCCAGCAGGCAGCCGATATCGACGAACGCTGGCAGCCCGGCGAGTCGCCCGAGCATTACGTCGAGCGGCTGGCGCTGGAAAAGGCCCGGGCCATTGCCGTTGACTGTCCCGCCGCTGTCGTGCTGGGCTCGGACACCACGGTGGTGCTGGATGGGGAGCCCTTGGGCAAGCCGGCCGACGAGGCCGAGGCCTGCGCCATGCTGGCTGCCTTGTCGGGTCGCGAGCACGAGGTGCTGACAGCCATTGCTGTCGTCGGCCAGCAAGGCGAAAAGTCCCGGGTTGTGGCCACCAAAGTCCGTTTTCGTCCATTGTCTGAGGCGGAAATCCGGGCATACTGGAGGTCCGGCGAGCCCGCCGACAAGGCAGGTGCCTATGGCATCCAGGGGCTCGCGGCGATTTTCGTGGAGCGCCTCGAGGGCAGCTACAGCGCGGTCGTAGGACTGCCGCTGGCCGAAACCGCCGCACTGCTGAAGGAATTCGAAATTACGGTGCTGGCCTGAGCTGACGGGCCTCGTCCGCGTCCCGGCAGGGGCGTGGCAGGCTGCCCGGTTCTCCCGGCACCGGGGACGGAAGGCAAAATGGAAATCCTGATCAACGTGACGCCGCGCGAAACGCGTGTCGCGCTGGTGGAAAACGGCATGCTGCAAGAGGTCTTGATCGAGCGTGCCCAGAAGCGTGGCCTGGTCGGCAACATCTATCGTGGCAAGGTTTCGCGGGTGCTGCCCGGCATGCAGGCTGCGTTCATCGAAATGGGCCTGGAACGCACGGCCTTCCTGCATGCCTCGGATATCGCCAAGCTGGCATATGCCGGTGAAGAGGCCGAGGCCGACAACAAGCCGGCGGACATTCGCGACCTGTTGCACGACGGCAAGGAATTGCTGGTGCAGGTCCTGAAGGATCCGCTCGGCAGCAAGGGCGCCCGGCTTACCACTCACATCTCCATACCGTCGCGCTACCTGGTCTACCTGCCGGGTGGCAGTGGTGTTGCGCTGTCGGCGCGCATCGAGGACGAGGACGAACGCGCTCGCCTGAAGGAGGTCGTCACCACCTGCCTGGAGCACGAGGACAATCCGGAAGGCGGTTACATCGTGCGCACGGCCGGCGAGGGTGCCAGCCTGGATGCCATCCGCGCCGACATGCTGTTCCTCAATCGCTTGTGGGAATCCATCAGGGAGCAATCACCATCGGCCAAGCCGGGTACCTTGATCCATGGCGACCTGCCCTTGCCTGTGCGCATCCTGCGCGACCTGCTCGATTCCAATGTGGAGAAAGTCCGGGTCGATTCGCGCGAGACCTTTGCCAGCATGCAGGCGTTCACCGAGCACTTCATTCCTGACATGGCGTCGAGGGTGGAGCTTTATGCCGGCGAGCGGCCGATTTTCGATTTCTACAACATCGAGGACGAGATCAAGCGGGCGCTGGACAAGAAAGTGCCATTGAAATCGGGTGGCTACCTGATCATCGACCAGACCGAGGCCATGACCACCGTCGATGTGAACACCGGCGGTTATGTGGGACATCGCAATCTCGAGGAAACCATCCTCAAGACCAATCTCGAGGCAGCCCAGGCGATTGCCCGCCAGCTGCGTCTGCGCAACCTCGGCGGCATCATCATTCTCGATTTCATCGACATGGAAGTGGCCGAACACAAGGAGATGGTGTTTGCGGCGCTGGAGAAGGCGCTGGAAGCAGACCATGCCAAGACCCAGGTTACCGAACTGTCGCGGCTCGGGCTGGTCGAAATGACCAGGAAACGGACCCGCGAGAGTCTCGAGCACGTGTTGTGCCAGCCATGTCCGACCTGCGAAGGCCGCGGTTCGATCAAGACACCGGAAACCGTCTGCTATGACATTTTCCGCGAAGTGATTCGCGAGACGCGCCAGTTCAAGGTGCAGGAGATCCTGGTGCTGGCGGCACAGGAAGTCATCGACATGCTGCTTGACGAGGAATCGACCAGCCTGGCCGAGCTGGAGGAATACATCGGCATTCCGATTCGCCTGCAGTCGGAGAATCTCTACTCGCCCGAGCAATTCGACGTGGTACCCATGTAGATCATGAACCCTGAGGCAGACAACAAGCGCGCGGCGCGTCGGCAGAAACTCGACCACTGGGGTCGACGCTTGTGGCGAATTTCGGCCACCGGTTTTGCCAGCCTGGTCATCGTGCTGGCTTTGTTGATCGGCATCCTGCGCTTCGTATCACCCCTGGTACCGGCCTGGACCGAGGATGCAGAAGCCCAGCTCAGTACTGCACTGGGTTTCCCCGTGCGCATCGAGGCGCTGGACCTCAGGTTCGACTGGATCCGTCCGGAGCTGGTGCTGACCGGTGTTGCCCTGCTGGACCCGGCGAGCGGCGAGGAGATCGTTGCGGCGGAAGCGCTGGGAGTGGTGATCAGTGCTTCGGACTTTCTCCATCTCGACGAGCTGCGGCCACATCGCATCAGGATCCTGGAGCTGCGAGCCACCGTGACGCTCGGTGATGATGGCGTGCGAGTCTCCAGCTACGCGCTGCCCGAGAGCGATGCGCCGGCCAGTGATTTCCGCGACATCCTGGAGCTGGCCCTGCGGCGAGCCAATGTCGAAATCATTGATGCCAACCTGCGCATTGTCGACCAGCGCAGTTCGGTTGGCAGCGGCATCGACAACTGGGAAGTGCGCAACATCGACCTGCATTTCCAGAGTGACGGTTCCCGACATTCCATCGACCTCGATCTCCTGCCGCCCGGCTTGCTGGGGGAGACCGTGTCGCTGTCCATCGACGCCACCGGTCCGCCACGAATGCCGGAAGACTGGGAGTGGCAGGCGGGTGTGGCCGTAACCCGTGTCGACATCGCACGCTTGCGGGAGCAGGTGCAGTGGCCCGGGCTGGGGCGCTTTTCCGGCGAGCTTTTCATCGACGGCACACTGGAAGGGCGTGGCATAGAGCGTCTCGGTGGCGAGGGGCGCTTCGAAGCCGGCAGCCTGCGGTTTGGCAGCGACCAGGATTCCGCATTCGCCAAGCTGGAAAGCATCGACCAGCTGGCTTTCGACTGGACCATCGAGCATGACAGCGAACGCAGCGGGATCGGCCTGGACGCGCTGGTGCTGGTCCGTGATCACGGCCGCTGGCCCGAAACGCATCTCAAGCTGGACTGGTTGCATCCGGCGGATGGCGAGCAACGCCTGTCGCTGGTCAGCCAGTACCTGTCGCTGGCCGAACTGGCGGTGATCGCCTCGGCGCTGCCACGCGGCAGGGACGAGCAGGACTGGACCATCTTTGACTGGATTGCCGCCGTGAATCCGGTCGGCCAGGTCAGCGAATTGATCATCGACATTCCGCTGGATGACCGGGAGGCCGACTGGCGAGTTGGTGGCGAACTGGAGAATTTCTCCATGACAGCGACGCGCGGCCTGCCCGGCATGGCGCGAGTCAGCGGCGAAGTTCATGGCACGCGCGACAGCGGCAACGTCGAGCTGACGGCCAACGACTCTGCGCTGCGCCTGCCGCGCCTGTTTCGCGAACCGCTGCCGATCCGGCAACTGGCATTGCAGCTCGACTGGCAACGCCAATTGGATGGATGGGAGCTGCACGCCCGGGATCTTCACGTGGTGACCCCGGCGGCCAGCGCCAGCGCCACGGGCAACGTGACGATAGCCGACGATGGCGAGGTCAGCGTCGATGTCGAAGCGATGGCTCGCGATGTCGACCTTGCACAGAAATCGGCCTATTTGCCTGTCGGCGTCATGAGCGATGCCCTCGTGACCTGGCTGGATCGCGGTGTGGTCGACGGCCATGTGCCGGAAGCGCGCCTGACCTGGCGCGGCCCGGTGAGCAGCTATCCCTATCGTGATGGCAAGGGTGTCTTCAACATCGCGTTCCAGATGCAGGACACCCGTATCGATTACGTGCCCGGGTGGCCGCGGCTGGACGGGCTGCAGGCCGATGTCGAGTTTTCCGGACCGTCGCTGCACATCGATATCCTCCAGGCACGCTCCATGGGCCTGGTGGTTGCGAATGGCGAGGCCAGCATTCCGGAGTTTCGTGACAAGCAGCTCGATATCAGTGCCGAGGTCGACATGGATCTCGGCGCCGCTTTCGAATTCATTCGCGCCACGCCGCTGGCGGACAAGTTGCGCGGCGTGACCGAATCGATGGAGGCGAGTGGCCCTTCGCGGGCCGCGCTGCGACTGGACATCCCGCTGGTGAAGGATTCGAAGGTGGGCATCGATATCGACCTGGACTTGCTGGGCGCAAGTCTCAAGCCGCATGTGCTGCCCTGGCCCGTCAGCGAGCTCCAAGGGCAGGTCTCGATCTCGGAAAGGCAAGCCAGTGCGTCGGGCATCGAGGGGCAGTTGCTCGAGCATCCCGTCACGCTGGCAATGACCACGGTGACGGATGATGAAGCTGCTGCGGGTATCCAGCAGGTCGAGATCACGGCCAGTGGCCGGGCCGCCGTTGCGCCGTTGGCCGAGTGGCTGCCGTCACACTGGGCTGCCGAGCTGGCGGGAAGCATCGATTTCGAAACGGATGTGGTCATACCGGTGCAGGCGGCGGGCGTCCCGACGGTCGATATCCGCACGGGCCTGGACCAGCTGGCCAGCAGCCTGCCGCATCCCCTGCAAAAGCCGGCCGGTGTGGCCTGGCCTGCGGACTTCCAGTTGCGGGCGATCGAGCCCGGTCATCTCGAGGTGGCCGGAATCATCACCGAGCGCCTGGCGACCCGCCTGCTGTTTCGTGACCTGCCAGTGGCAGGCGACGAAGCCGGCAGCTGGTTCCTTGAGCGAGGCCAGGTCAGGCATGGCAGCGAGGCGGCGCTGCCGGATCTGCCGGCCGAGCCGGGTGTTTTCATCGATGGCCGGGTGCCTCTGACCGAGCCGCTGGCCTGGGTCGAGCTGGAGCAAGCGCGGGAGGCGTCGGCATCGGGGCGCACCGAATTGCAGGCTGTTACCGTCGCGGCGGACAAGGTAAGGATCAAGGGCTTCGAATTTCCCGAGCAGTCGTTCGACTTTCGTCTCGGCGAGCAGGCCTGGACGATCGAGACCGAAGGCCCCGACCTGGCCGGGACCGTCACTGTCCCGCAAGGCGTGGCCGCGCCCGGCCGGGTCGTCCTGGACCTGGACCGGCTGGTCCTGCGCACCGAACCGGCCAGCGAGGAGCAGGACCCGCAGGCAGACGAGGTCGCCACCCCGGCAAGGGCCGAGCTGGATGGCACCGAATCCATGGCGGTCGATCCGCGCGTGCTGCCCGAAGTCGAACTCGACATTCGCGAACTGGTGATCGGGGATTACCGGTTCGGCCATGCCAAGGGCCGGCTGGAGCGCAGCAATATCGGCTATGTGACCACCGGCCTTGTGGCGCGCAGCCCGACCCATGACATGACGGTCAACGGTCGCTGGGAACGACTTGACGACGGCCATTACACATCGCTGCAGGCCGAGCTGGTCAGCACCGACCTGAAAAAGACCCTGACCGATTTCGGTTACCGCACCGGCCTGCACGCCAAGGATGCGAAGGCCGAGCTGGCATTGACCTGGCATGCGCCGCCCTTCGTGTGGCGACCGGAACGACTCAACGGCGAGGTCTCGCTGGATTTCAAGGATGGCAGCATCGACGAGGTCAACCAGGGTGCCGGGCGCCTGTTCGGCTTGCTCAGCCTGGGCGCCTTGCCGCGGCGCTTGATCCTGGATTTTTCGGACGTCTTCGAAGCCGGCCTGCCTTTCGATACCATGGAAGGTGATTTCGTGGTCAGCGATGGCTCGGCATACACCACCAACCTCCGGGTCAAGGGCCCGTCGATGGCTGCCCTGATGGTCGGTCGCACCGGCATTGCTGCCCAGGACTATGACCAGCTGGTCATTGTCGATCCCAATGTCAGTGGCAGCCTGCCCCTGGCCGGTGCGCTGGCGGCAGGACCCAACGTCGGAGCGGCCATCCTGGTGCTGGCGCAACTGCTGAAGGCACCGCTGGCCGATATCGCCCAGGTAAAATACCGGGTAACCGGAAGCTGGGACGAGCCGGTGATCACCGATGTGACCGAGGGCCGCCCCGCGGAAGGGCAGGCCACGCCGGCAGAGCAGTCGGACGAGCCCTCAAGCTCGACGCCTGCAGGAGAAGTGAGTGATGAAACAGAATCCGAATCGAATTGATCGCCTCGCGATTTGCCTGTTGTTGCTGCTTGCCACGGCACCGGCGACGGCCGGCACATACGAAGTGACCGCGGCCGACTGGTCGCGCCCGCGCAGCGCGGACATGGTGACTTCGCTGCCCGGCGTGGCCGAGGCGGTGCGCGAGTGGCACGCCCTGGAACAGCGTGACGGCAACGATGCCGGCGTCATCCTGCTGCGCCACGGTACCAGCGAGGAATCGTCCGTCTGGGCGGCCGAATTGAAGGACTGGCTGATTGCGCTCGGCCTGCCTGGCGAACGCGTGAGGCTGGAAATGGGTGGCGTCGACAACGATGTCATCGAGCTGGACGTGCGCAGCCGCCGATGAGCAACAAGCCGGTCTTAGCTGCCATCCAGATGACCTCCGGCCCGGAGCTGGCAGGCAACCTGAAAGTCGCCGGCGAATGGCTGCAGCGGGCGGCAGGGGAAGGCGCGAGCCTGGCCGTGCTACCGGAGTATTTTGCCCGGCTTGGCCTGCCCGAGCGCGACCGGGTGGCGTCGGCCGAGACTTTCGGCAGGGGCCCCGTCCAGGACTTCCTGGCCGAAACGGCGGCGCGGGAGAAGCTCTGGATTGTCGGTGGCAGCCTGCCGTTGCAAGGCGAGGCCTCCGAGCGGGCCTATGGCAGTTGCCTGGTGTATGACGATGCCGGGACATGCCGGGGGCGTTACGACAAGCGTTACCTGTTCGACGTGGCCCTGCCGGACAGTGACGAGCAGTACGCGGAGTCCGAGTGGACCATCCCCGGCGAGGGTACCGCGGTCATCGACACGCCCTTCGGGCGGCTCGGGCTGGCGATCTGTTACGATCTACGTTTCCCGGAGCTGTTCCGGGCCGAGGCCGCCGAGGGCGTGGATTTCTTTGCCCTGCCAGCGGCCTTCACCACGACCACCGGCGAGGCACATTGGGAAACCCTGTTGCGCGCCCGGGCGATCGAAAACCAGGCGCTGGTGGTTGCCGCTGCCCAGGTCGGGACGCATCCAAACGGGCGCAGGACCCATGGCCACAGCCTGGTTGTCGATGCCTGGGGTCGGGTACTCGCGGATGCCGGTGACCAGCCTGGCCTGGTGCTGGCGGAATTCGACACCGATCGGCAGGCCGACATCCGGCGTCGCTTTCCGGCGCTCGAGCATCGACGCCACTAATTCATTCGCTGACCGCATCGGTCGGCAGGTTCAGACAGGACGATCATGAGCAACAACACCCTGGAACTGGCGCGGCGCCAATTGCTGGCACCCGCGGAACTCGACGAGGCCGGTCTCGGCGATGCCCTGGCCCGACTGACCAGCGCACGGGTCGACCATGCGGATCTCTATTTCCAGTTCACTCGCCACGAAGGCTGGTCGCTGGAAGACGGCATCGTGCGCGATGCCACCCACAGCATTGACCAGGGCGTGGGTGTGCGCGCCGTGTCGGGCGAAAAGACCGGCTTTGCCTATGCTGACGAAATTCATTCGGCGGCCCTGCTGGAAGCGGCCGGCACCGCCCGGGCGATTGCGCGTTCCGGTGGCAATGCCAGCCTGCCGGCCTGGCAGCAGCGCGAGGGCCGCTCGCTGTATCTTCCCGACAATCCCATGGACGCCATGGCCTCTGCCGACAAGGTGCAGCTGCTGCAGTCGGTCGACAAGGCGGTGCGGGCGATGGACCCGCGCATCAAGCAGGTAATGATCTCGCTGGCGGGCGAGCACGACACGGTGCTGGTTGCCGCCAGTGACGGCACCATGGCCGGTGACGTGCGACCGCTGGTGCGCTTCAACGTGTCGGTCATTGTCGAGCAGAACGGTCGCCGCGAGCAGGGCTATGCCGGTGGTGGTGGCCGGGTGTCGTATGAAGAGTTTCTCAAGGGCGACAAGGCAATGGACATCGCCCGCGAGGCAGTACGTTCGGCAATGGTGAATCTCGAGGCCGAGGAAGCGCCGGCGGGTACCATGACCGTCGTGCTCGGTCCGGGCTGGCCCGGCGTGTTGCTGCATGAAGCGATAGGCCATGGCCTGGAAGGCGACTTCAACCGCAAGGGCACGTCCGCCTTCTCGGGTCGCATCGGCGAGCGCGTGGCGAGCGAGTACTGCACCATTGTCGATGACGGCACGCTGGAGAATCGACGGGGGTCGTTGAATGTCGATGACGAGGGCATGCCGACCAACTGCACCACCCTGATCGAGAACGGCATCCTCAAGGGCTACATGCAGGACCGCACCAATGCGCGCCTGATGGGCGTCGCGCCGACCGGCAACGGTCGTCGTGAATCCTATGCCCATCTCCCGATGCCGCGCATGACCAACACTTACATGCTGAACGGCCCGCACGATCCCGAGGAAATCATCCAGTCGGTGGACAAGGGCCTGTACGCGCACAACTTCGGTGGTGGCCAGGTCGACATCACTTCCGGCAAGTTCGTGTTCTCGGCCAGCGAGGCCTACCTGATCGAGAACGGCAAGATCACGCGACCGGTGAAGGGCGCGACCCTGATCGGCAACGGTCCCGACGTGCTGACCCGGGTATCCATGGTTGGCAACGACCTCGAACTCGATGCCGGCGTCGGCACCTGCGGCAAGGACGGCCAGGCCGTGCCGGTCGGTGTCGGCCAGCCGACGTTGCGGGTCGATGGCCTGACGGTGGGTGGCACGGGGCACTGAGAAACCTGCAATGCAAAAAAAAGACCGCGCCTCGGCGCGGTCTTTGCGTTCTGCATCGATGAACGTCAATCCTTGTCGCGCAGCTCCAGCAGGTGCTTGAGGCGCGTCATCAGTTCGGCCCGCGACTGGCTGGTCAGCGTGGCATGCCCCAGCTTGCGTCCCGGTCGTGGCTCCTTGCCGTAGTCGTGGTAGTGCGCGCCGGGAATTTCCAGCACCGGTTCGACGGCCGGCATGGTGCCGATGAAATTGATCATCGCGGCATGGCCGGTCGGCGCGGTGTCGCCCAGCGGCAGGTCGAGGATGGCGCGGATGTGATTCTCGAACTGGCTGGTGACCGCAGCTTCGATGGTCCAGTGCCCGGAGTTGTGTACCCGCGGCGCCATTTCGTTGGCAATCAGCTTGCCATCGGCTTCGAAGAACTCGATGGTCAGCACGCCGGCGTATTCGAACTGCTCGAACAGGCGTTCCATGTGACGCTCCGCCAGGCCCTGCAGGTTCCGGTCTTCGTAAGGCGCAACGCTGTAGCTGAGGATGCCGTCGAAGTGCGTGTTCTCGGACAGCGGGTAGAAGCGGGTATCACCGCTGACGCTGCGCGCGCCGATCAGTGACACTTCGCGATCGTAATCGACAAAGCCTTCGAGAATGCAGGGCACGTCGCCGATCTCTTCGAACGCCGGTCTGACGTCCTCGGGCTTTCTCAGCACGCGCTGGCCCTTGCCGTCGTAGCCCATGCGGCGGGTTTTCAGGACTGCCGGCAGGCCGATGCGGTCGACGGCAGCATCGAGATCATCCAGCGAATCGATCGCGGCAAAGGGCGCGGTCGGGATGTCGATGGAGCGAAACAGTTCCTTTTCGTCGAGCCGGTCCTGTGCCTTCTCCAGCAGGTCCACCGAGGGGCGGAACGGCTTGCTGACACCTTCACGCACGGCATCGACCGAGACGTTTTCGACATCGAAGGTCACGATGTCGACTGCCTCGGACAGCTCCTTGAGCTTCACCGGGTCGTTGAACTCGCCCAGGATGATGTCGCCGACCTGGCCGCCGGGCGCGTCCTTGCTCTTGTCGAGGAAGACGAACCGCAGGCCGAGCGGGTAACCCGACAGGGCCAGCATGCGGCCAAGCTGGCCGGCGCCGACAATGCCTACAATCGGGCGAGTATTGGCCTTGGCAAAAGAACGGGATGACGAGTCACTCATCGGGAACTCCGAAAAGGTGCAGTGGAATCAGGCGCGGGGATCGGGCTTGGACAGGACCTTGTCCGTCTGCGCGGCACGGTACCTGTCCAGCGCCTCGCGAATGTCCGGGTAGTGGTTCGCCAGCATGCTGGCTGCCAGCAGTGCGGCATTGATGGCACCGGCCTTGCCGATGGCCAGCGTACCCACCGGAATGCCGGCGGGCATCTGGGCGATGGACAGCAGGGAGTCCATGCCATTGAGTGCTTTCGATTGCACGGGAATGCCGAGTACGGGCAGGGACGTCTTGGCCGCAGCCATGCCAGGCAAGTGCGCGGCACCGCCGGCGCCTGCAATGATGACTTCCAGTCCACGTTCGCGTGCCGAGCCGCAATACTCGAACAGCAGGTCGGGCGTACGGTGCGCCGACACCACGCGAACTTCGTGGGGAATATCCAGTTTTTCCAGGATGTCGACACCGTGCTGGAGGGTTTCCCAGTCCGAGGTCGAGCCCATGATCACGCCGACTAGTGGTTTCATCCGCGTATTCTACTCGGAGTTACGGAGTACTTGAACCCTTGCTGCGGGGGCGCGTCTCAGGCCTCGAACAGCTCCCTGAGCAGCTTGAACAGCTTGCGGGCGGCCTTCGGTGTCCCGCCGCTTTTTTTCTCGGCCTGGGCCTGGCGGATCAGTTGCCGCAACTGCTGGCGATCGGCCGAAGGCTGTTCCGCCAGCAAGGCGTCAAGTGCGGGGTCGCCCTCGGCGATCAGGCGTTCGCGCCAGTCTTCCAGGCTGTGATGGGCGCGGGCACTGGCGAGATGGGCCTGGTCGATACTGGCCACGGCCTGTTCGATCCCGCTGGCATCGATCTGGCGCATGATCTTGCCTATCAGCAGCCGCTGGCGGCGCAGGGCCCCATGGGCCTTCATGTTGCGGGCGGCATCGACAGCGTCCTTGAGGGCCTCCGGCAATTCGAGCTTGTCGTATTCGCCTTGCTTCAGGCTGATCAGGCGCTCGCCCAGCGCCTGCAGGGCCTTGGCGTCACGCTTGCGCGCCGAGCGGGAAGGGCCCCAGTCCTCGTTGCCTTCGTCATGCTCATCGTCGAAATCGGGCCAGTCTTCGCTCATGGTCGGGTTGTTCCAGTTCGAGTCCAGGGTGCAGGCAAGCTAGAATGCGGACTTTGCCACGCAATGAAGCGGACTACCAAGCATGAATGCCGACAACGCTCCCGATCTCATGAAGCAGGATCTTGCCATCAGCGAATTCACCCTCGGTGAATCGGAACTCAAGGACATCGCCGCAACGGTCCTGAAACTGGCCGCCGAGCGTGGCGCCAGCCAGGCCGAGGTGTCGGTGTCGCTGGGCTCCGGCCTGGAGCTCGGCGTGCGATTGGGCGATGTCGAGACCCTGGAACGTACCCGCGACAGGGGCCTTGGCGTGACGGTGTACTTCGGCAAGCGCAAGGGCACGGCGAGCAGCACCGACCTCTCGCCGGACGCGATTCGCGAAACGGTCGAGGCCGCCTGCACCATTGCGCGTTACACCGCCGAGGACCGGCACGCCGGACTGGCCGATGCCGAACTGATGGCCACCGACTTTCCGGATCTCGATGTCTGGCACCCCTGGGCACTGGATATCGAAACTGCGATCGATATCGCGCTGCGCTGCGAGGCGGCAGCGCGCGACGTGGACCCGCGTATCGAAAATTCCGATGGTGCCTCGCTTTCCAGCCAGGCGGGCATGCGGGTGTACGCCAATTCGCATGGCTTCATGGGCGCACACCGCGGCACCTCGCATTCGCTGTCCTGTGCCGTGCTGGCGAAAGCCGGTGACGAAATGCAGCGCGACTACTGGTACGACAGCGTGAGGAATGCCGCGGACATGGCCGACGCGGAGGCTGTCGGTCGTCGCGCCGGCGAACGCACGGTCGCGCGACTCGGTTCACGGCGACTGCCGACCGGCAAGCTGCCGGTAATGTATTCGCCGGAAGTGGCGCGCAGCCTGGTCGGGCATTATCTCGGCGCCATGCGTGGCACCTCGCAGTATCGTGAAAGCAGTTTCCTGCTGGGTGCTGCCGGCCAGCAGGTCTTTCCGGAATTCATGAACATCGACGAACGACCGCGCATGCCGAATGCGGCCAGCAGCGCCAGCTTCGACAGCGAAGGTGTCGCAACTCGCGACAAGGCGCTGGTCGAGAACGGTGTCCTGCAGACCTACCTGCTGGGCAGTTACTCCGCGCGCCGACTTGGCCTGCAGACGACCGGCAATGCCGGTGGCGTGCGCAACGTCCGGGTGCACCCGGGCAGCATGGATTTCGCTGCGCTGTGCAAGGACATGGACAAGGGCTTGCTGGTTACCGAGCTGATGGGCCAGGGCGTGAATGGCGTGACGGGTGATTACTCGCGTGGCGCCAGCGGCTTCCTGGTCGAGAATGGCGAGATCGTGCATCCGGTCGAGGAGATCACCATCGCCGGCAACCTGCTGGACATGTATCGCAACATCCGTGCGGCAGGCAGCGACATCGATACCCGTGGCAACATCCAGGTCGGCTCGCTGCTGATCGACGGCATGACGATTGCCGGTGAATGATCGATAAATCCGAGGTGCTAGGCATGCGCGCAATCTTCCTCTCCCTGCTGGTTTCAATCTCGATGCTCCCGGCTGCCGATGCAGCTGAAAGAGAACGCGAACTTGCATTGGCGATCCATGGTGGCGCAGGCACCATCCTTCGCAAGGACATGACGCCGGAACGTGATGCCGAATACCGAGCTGCGCTGAATGCGGCACTGGATGCCGGATGGCATGTGCTTGATGGTGGTGGCAGCAGTCTCGACGCTGTCGAAGCAGCAATCCTGGTCATGGAGGATTCGCCGCTGTTCAACGCCGGCAAGGGGGCGGTATTCACCTGTGCAGGCACGAACGAACTTGACGCGGCAATCATGGACGGCCGCAATCGAAATGCCGGTGCGGTCACCGGCGTGAAGGCCGTGCGCAATCCGATCCTGCTGGCGCGGCGGGTCATGGAGGAATCACCGCATGTGCTGTTGAGTGGTGCCGGTGCGGAGAGCTGGGGCCGGGCGCATGGCATCGACATGGTCGATCCCGCGTATTTCTTTACCGAGCGTCGCTGGCAGGCATTGAAGAGCGTGCAGGCCAGGCAGGGCAGCAATGGCTGCATCGATGACGCCGCAGTGCTGGCGGGTGATGATCCGCGTGCTTTCGGCACGGTGGGGGCGGTTGCGCTGGATGCTGATGGCAACCTTGCCGCGGCCACGTCGAGCGGCGGCATGACCAACAAGCGCTTCGGCCGGATCGGTGACGTGCCGCTTGTCGGCGCCGGCACCTATGCCGACAATCGCACGGCCGCGATCAGCGCGACCGGACATGGCGAGTATTTCATTCGCGCCGTCGTGGCGCATGATATTGCTGCACGAATGGCATACAAGGGTGACTCGCTGGAGTCGGCGGCGCGTGCCACGATCCACGACAACATGGGCAAGGTGGGTGATGCGACCGGCACCGGCGGTGTGATTGCTGTCGACGCCAGGGGGAACATCGTCTTCGATTTCAATTCCGAGGGCATGTACCGCGGTTTCATCCACTCGTCCGGTTACCGTGGAACGGCGATCTACGGTGACGAGGACATGCAGTCGGAGCCGCTCGCCGACTGACGACACTCAGCCCTTGATGCCCTCGAGTGCATCGACCAGCCGGTCGACATCTTCCAGCGCGTTGTAGTGCGCGAACGACACTCGAACCACACCGTCGGCAGGTTCCAGCCCGAACTGTTCGATCAACCGCTTCGCATGGAAATTGCCGAAGCGGGCAGCAATGTGCTGTTGCTCCAGCTGCTGCACGACATCCTGCGATTTCCTTCCCGCGATGGTGAACGAGATGATGGGCAGTCGCTGTGCCGGATCGGCCGAGCTGCTGCCGAGAATGGTGATGTCCTCGCGAGCGTCCAGGTAGTCGAGCAAGCGCCGCGCCAACTGGCTTTCATGGTCGGCAATGGCGGCCCAGGCAATGGTGCGGTCGCCCGTACCACCCTGGTGTTCATCCAGCGCAGACAGGTAATCCGGAATGGCCGCCGATCCCCAGGTCAGTTCGTAGTTCGCACCGCCGGGCTGGAACTTGTAGGGGAGGTAGTCGTTGGCGACGAACTCGTGGTTGATGCCGGGCAGGTCGAGCAACAGCTGCCGCTTGCCCCAGAGCAGCCCGGCATGCGGCCCGAAGGTCTTGTAGAGGCTGAACACGTAGAAGTCGGCATCCAGCTCGCGCACATCGACCGGGCGATGCGGTGCATAGGCGACGCCATCGACGAAAAGCTTTGCACCAGCGGCGTGCACCTTGTCGGCAACCTCGCGCACCGGCTCGATGTTGCCGACGATATTGGAACAATGTCCGAGGCAGACCAGCCGCGTCCGGTCATTCAGCAACGCATCGAGATCATCGAGATTCATCGTGCCATCCGGGCCGGCCATCCAGGTGCGAATGACGGCACCCTGCTTTGCCAGCCTGAGCCAGGGCGTGCGATTGGCTTCGTGGTCCATGCTGGTGACGATGATCTCGTCACCCTCGACAAGCGTGTCACCGAAGCTGATGGCGAGCCGCAGGGTCAGTGCCGAGGCCGAAGGCCCGACAATGACTTCCTGTTCATGACCGGCATTGATCCATTTTGCCAGCTTGGCAATGGCTTCTGACTGGCGGTCGGCGGCGAGCTTCGAGCGCGGGTAGCTCGCACCGATCTGCACGGGCGTGCTCCTGAGGTATTCCGCCGTGCGCTCGATCACTTCCTCGAGCACGAACGCGCCGCCGGCGTTGTCGAAAAACAGCCACGGCTGTTCCCCCTGTGGCCCGTGATCCCCTGCATGGGGCTCGAGGCCGGCAAAGGCGTTGCGCACGAATTCGAGGTCAAGTGGCAGGGGATTGTCGGGCAGGCTCATGCGATTCCGGTCCTTGATTGAACATAAAGGGTGAGCTGTCAGCCATGGCTGACAGCGCATGTGCCGGATGGCCGATTACCGCTTGCCGGCAGGGGGCTATGCTACCGATGACGCCATCCACAGGGAACCCGAGTGGCAACGAATCCCGTCAAGATTGTCGAATCCAGCCCGCCCAGCGAGAACAGCTCCTTCAACGAGGAACACTTGCTGGCGGACATTCGTGGCTTCGAGGATGAACTGCAGAAACTCGAGCATGCCGACGACGTGCGTTCGGTTGCCATGCGCAAGGTTTACGTCAACCTGCTGGAACATCGCCGTCGCCTGCTGGAGGCCGTGCGCAACGGCCACCCGGAAGACTGGCTCAAGTATTCCTGAGCGGTATCGCGCGTCAGTTCCTTTCTTCGCTATCGACAAGATCTCGCAGGGTCTTGCCCTTCAGCAATTCAATTGCATCCGATTCCAGTGCGTCCAGAACCTTTCCGACAGCCTGGCTTTTCGGCACGCTGCCATCGTCATGATCCAGTTCCGGATCGGTGCGTCGCACCGCCGCCAGGATGTCGATGACAGTGATGACGTCGAGGTCGGTTCCCGGGATGAATTCCGGCACGTCGGCATCCGTCACCAGCAGCAAGCCGGCACGTTCCAGTCTCGAAGTGATGGAGGCGATCGAATCGCCCGGTATCCGCAGGTGCTCCGTCAGCGAGTCCATGGTCAGGAGCGTCTTCCGATCATGGAAACGCTTGCCGACCTGGTACATCACTTCCAGTGCCAGCTGTTCGCGCAGCGCGTTTGACAGCATCAGCCGCGAGCGGGACTTCATGATGAAACGCGGGTTCTGCGCATAGAAAGCCACTTGCGCGCCGGACAACAGGATCAGCCAGCTCAGGTACAGCCAGATCATGAAGATCAGCACGATCGCAAAGCTCGAGTAGATCGCAATGTAATTTGTCGAGGAAGCAATGAACCGTGCGAACAACCAGCCTGCCGTCTGCCAGACGATGCCGCCAACGATCGCGCCGATCAGTGCGGGCTTCAGCTTGACCCGGGTGTTCGGAATGAACTGGTAGACAAAGGTGAACGCGGCGATCACGAACAGGTAGGGCAGCAGTGTCGATGCCTTCAGAATCAACGTGCCGAACGGCTCGATAGCCAGGATCTTCTGTACCACTGTCGCGTTCGATGCAGAGCCGGTGATACCGAGTGCCAGTGCGATCAGCAGGGGGCCGATCAGGATGACGCTCAGGTAGTCGCTGAAGCGGCGCGCGAAGCTGCGGGGTTGCTGTACCCGCCAGACATGGTTGAACGACGCCTCGACTTTCTGAACCAGCGATATGATCAGGTAGATCAACAGCGCAAGGCCGACCGAGCCGAGGACGTCGGCACGTACGTTGTCGATGAAGCCCATGATGCGGTCGCCGAGTTCCTCGCCCTTCGGTCCGAGCGTTGTCAGGGACTCGTACAGCAAGGGCCGCAGGCGATCGGCCAGGCCGATGCCCTTGAGCACGGAAAAACTGAATGCCAGCAAGGGCACCAGCGACAGCAGCGTGGTGTACACCAGGCTCATGGCGCGCAGGTTCAGCTGCCCCTCGCCCAGGTCGCGGATCACGACGAACGCGATCCTGCCGGTTTTCGTCAGGATGCGATCCCAGGCCGGCAGCGACTCCAGGGGACGATCCCAGAGCAGGTCCTGTAGCTTCTTGCCAAAGCTGGTCAACATCGCCTTTCCTCTGCTGCTATGAGTCAGCTGGCGCGCTTCGCGTCGATGCGGCGCGCGAACTCCTCGAGTATGGCACGATACAGCGCATCCTTCAGGTGGGCGTCCTCGACGCCTGCTTCAAGATTAGGATTGTCGTTGATCTCGATGACATACACCTTGTTGCCGTTCTGCTTGATGTCGACACCATAGAAGCTGTCACCGATCAGGCCGGCCGCAGCGACTGCCGTTTTGACGACCGCTTCCGGCGCTTCCTCGATCGGCAGGGTGCGATAGCCACCTTCGGAAAAGCTTCCACCTTTCTTGTGATCGACAATCTGCCAGTGGTTCTTCGACATGAAATACTGGCAGGCAAACAGCGGTTTCCTGTTCAGCACGCCGATGCGCCAGTCATACTCGGTATAGAGGTATTCCTGCGCCAGGATCAGGTCCGATTCCCTGAACAGCTTGGTGGTGATTTCTTCCAGCTCCCGTCGGTTGGCCGCCTTGTAGACACCGCGCGAGAAAGAGCCATCGGGGATTTTCAACACGACGGGGTAGCCCAGTGCCTCGGCCTGCTGCAGCATGCCTTCCTGCAACACGACCGTGCGTGGCGCCGGCAGCCGATTCGCCCGCAGCAGTTCGGCGAGGTAGACCTTGTTGGTGCAGAGGAGGATGGACTCGGGATCGTCGATAACCACCACGCCTTCGGATTCCGCCTTGCGGGCGAAGCGATAGGTGTGATGGTTGATGCGCGTGGTCTCGCGAATGAACAGGCCATCGAACTCGGCGATGCGGGCGTAATCCTTCTTGCCGATGATCTCGAGGTAGAAACCCATGGTCTTGCCGACACGTTCAAGGTGCTTCAGCGCACGCAGGTCCGATGGTGGCAACGGGTCGTCCGGGTTGAACAGCACGGCCAGGTCGTAGCGAGAGCTGCCGCGCGACTTTCGATTTCGCCATGGCTTGCTGATGAAGCTTTCCAGTGCGTTGATGAAGCGCGTCCGCTGTCCTGCTTTCAATTGCGTCAATGAACCGGCACGCACCGAGAAGATCTTCCAGCCGCCGTCCTTGCGCAATTCGATGCGCAGGATGGGGCAGGAAAAGGCTTCGAAGATTTCCCGCGCCAGTTCGGCAAGATGGGCCGGTGCGCCCTCGTCCAGCCGGCCGAAGAACAGCCAGAGTTCCAGCTTGTCCTCGCTGACCTTCTTCATCGCCTTCTGCAGGCGCTCGTGCAGGTCCTCGGCTTCCAGCTGGTACAGGGACTTTCTCATAAGGTCGGAGAGCGTGCGTACCGAGGGCAGCATGCGATGCCGGCGCGCTTGTGCGAGCAGGGAACAGTAGTAGCCCGTGGTCTGGTAGCCGAAGCTGCGGCACAGGTTGAGCACCTTGACGCCTCGCCGGGCGTAGTCGGGGCTCGACAGGTACTCGCGTGCCGTAACCACCGGATAGGCCGGATAGTCGCTTTTCCAGTCACTGGCCTTCTCGACGACAATCAAGTGGCGGGGGAGGCTTTCCCTGGTGGTCTTGTTCATTGTGCCTTTCGAATGATCAATGCAGCACGCTGGGCATTGCGACCGTAGCGCGCCATGTTGGCAAAGGTGTCGCGGCGAATCGGCATGTCGCTGGCATCCAGCAAGGTCTTGCCTTCTTCGCTGTCGATGTAGGGATCGTGGGTGTAGACGAAACGGTCGTCGAATCCGGTGATGACTACCCAGTGTGGAAACTTCTCGCGATACAGCTGCCAGGAGCTGATCAGCACCAGGGCAATGCCACCGGCATCGTGAGCGGCTTCGAGTGTTTCCAGCGTGGCGGGTTCGAAACTGACCGGGATGCCACGTCGCGCAATTTCTTCGGCCATGTCTTCGTGCACCAGGCGAATGACTTCCTTCTTCTCTTCGCTGCGCACGGTGTCGACGAACAATGCCGCCGGTTCGCTCACAAAAACCTCTACATCGAAACCGCGATGCGCAGCTCCGAGCGCCAGGCCATAGGGACCGCAACCACCATGACCGGAGGTCATGAAAATGGTCGTGCTTTCGCGCCAGAGGCGCAGCTCCAGTTTGCGATCGAGCGGGATCGATTCATCCAGAGCGCGCATGGCCATCATCAGCGCGGCCGGTCCGCAGGTGAATTCGGTGGTCTGGGCATAATGCGGCACGCGCGAGATGGCTGGCTTGAGGTGCCTGCCCAGCGATTTTTCCATGCGCAGCGCATCGGCGTCGTCTTCGTAGTAGTGCGCAATGCTGTCGAAGGGCTCGTAGCCGGCCTGCTGGTAGAGGGCAGCGGCCGCCGAATTGTCATCACGAATTTCGAGACGCATGAACACGCAGCCGCGTTCGACGGCAGCAGCCTCTCCCGCTTCGAGCAATCGACCGCCGATGCCCTTGCCGCGAAAGTCGGTATCGACGGCGATGGAATAGAGGCGCGCGAGCTGGGTGCCACGGTGGTAGAGCACCAGCACGTAGCCGGCCAGGACGTCGTTCTCGCAGGCAACGAGAAGATCGGCGTGGGCCTTGTCGATCATGCGGCGAAAGCTGCGGCGGGACAGGCGATCCGTTTCGAAGGCGCGGCTTTCCAAGGCGACCAGCGCATTGATGTCTTGACGTATGGCGGCGCGGATCATGATCCCTCCATGACCCTTGTTGGTCACCGGGAACGGGACCAAGGCGCGCGAATAATGGCAGGTATTTGCGGCTTTGCAAGAGGAAATTGAGGCCGGTCCGGGAGGGTCCGGAATCGGGCTCAAACGGGGTGGCGGCGCAGTACCGGTTCGTCCATCTGGCCGAGCTGTTCGCGCAGGTCGTTCAGCTGTTCTTCCCAGTAGCGCGGGGTGTTGAACCAGGGGAAGGCGGGCGGGAAGGCCGGGTCGTCGAAACGCTTCGCCAGCCAGGCCATGTAGTTGATCATGCGAAGCCCGCGCAGCGGTTCGATCAGGCCGAGCTCGGCTGCGTCGAAGTCGTGGAATTCCTCGTAGCCGTCCAGCAGGGTCCAGAGCTGCTGCTCGCGATCCAGTCGCGAGCCGGACAGCAGCATCCAGAGATCCTGTACCGCTGGCCCGGTGATGCAGTCGTCGAGGTCGACGAAGTGCGGCCCGGCATCGGTCCAGAGGATGTTGCCGGGATGGCAGTCGCCATGCAGGCGCAGCGAGGTGAACGCCACGCGTTCGAACCCTTCCCGGCAACGCAGCAGGATCTGCTCGGCGGTGGTTACGAAATTTTCGGCGAGGTAATCCGGCAGCCAGTCGCCTTTCTCGAGGAAAGCGAGGCTGGCTTCGCCGCCACTGGCATCGACCAGTGCCGGGCGATGCTGGAAAGGTCTCGCGGCGCCAACGGCATGGATACGCCCGAGGAAGCGCCCCAGCCATTCCAGGTGGTCGTGGTCGTCCAGCTCCGGTGCGCGACCACCGTGGCGGGTGAATACCGAGAACAGGAAATCCTGGTGTTCGAACAGGGTCTTTCCCGCTCGTTCCAACGGGGGTACGAGCGGAATCTCGGCGGCGGCCAGTTCCAGCGCAAAGGCATGCTCTTCCAGGATCTGTTCGCGGGACCAGCGGGCGGGCCGGTAGAACTTCACGACCACGGGCAGGGCATCCTCGATGCCCACCTGGTAGACGCGGTTCTCGTAGCTGTTCAGCGCCAGCAGGCGACCATCCGTGACGAAGCCCAGCGAATCCACGGCATCCAGCACGACGTCCGGTGTCAGGGCGTCGTAAGGGTGGGCCCCGGGGCGGGCTGTGCTATGGTTTTCGCCTTTCATCGGCGCGATGCTAACAGAGACTCATGACCGAAGCGGCCAAATATCCCGAGCGAATCGTCTGCCTCACCGAGGAGACCACCGAGACCCTCTACCTGCTGGAAGAGGACTGGCGCATTGTCGGCATCTCCGGCTTCACCGTCCGCCCGCCTCGAGCGCGCAAGGAAAAGCCGAAGGTTTCGGCCTTCACCTCAGCCAAGATCAACAAGATCATCGATTTGAAACCCGACCTGGTGCTGGCCTTTTCCGACCTGCAGGCGGACATTGTTGCCGACCTGGTCAAGCAGGGTCTTAACGTGCACGTCTTCAACCATCGTTCGGTTGCCGAGATCCTGCAGATGATCCGCGTGCTCGGCGGCATGATTGGTGTTCAGGGCAAGGCGGAAGAGCTGGCGTCGAATCTCGAAGCCGGCCTGGAAGAGATACGCAGCGCGGCAGCGAGTCTGAAAAAGCGCCCGCGGGTGTATTTCGAGGAATGGGACGAGCCGATGATCTCCGGGATCCGCTGGGTGTCGGAACTGGTCGAGATTGCTGGCGGCCAGGACATCTTCCCCGAGAACGCGCGCATGCCACTGGCCAAGGATCGCATCCATGCCGATGGCTCTGCCGTCATCGAACGCCAGCCGGACATCATTTTCGGTTCCTGGTGCGGCAAGAAATTCCGCCCCGAGAAAGTCGTTGCCCGCCAGGGTTTCGGCGCCATTCCCGCCGTGCAGCACAACGACCTTTACGAAATCAAATCCGCCATCATCCTGCAGCCGGGCCCGGCGGCACTGATGGAAGGCGTGCAGGAAATCCACAAGCACATCAAGGCGTGGGCTGAATGAAAAACCCGGCTTGCGCCGGCTTTCTCATATCTTGGACTGTTACCTGGTCAGTCTTTCCCTGTGAGCCTTTCCAGCGCTTCCTGGTATTTTGCCGCGCTCTGCTGCATCACTTCTTCGGGAACCTTCGGTCCCGGTGCGGTCTTGTCCCAGTCCAGCGTTTCCAGGTAGTCGCGCACGAACTGCTTGTCATAGCTCGGCGGCGAGATGCCGGGCTGGTAAGTGTCGGCCGGCCAGAAGCGCGAGGAGTCCGGCGTCAGCATTTCATCGATGATGTAGAGCTTGCCGTCCTTGTCGGTGCCGAACTCGAACTTGGTGTCGGCGATAATGATGCCGCGCTCGCGGGCATAGTCGGAAGCGAACTGGTAGATCTGCAAGGTCGCTTCGCGAACCTTGTTCGCCAGTTCTTCACCGACGAGCTCAACCACCTTGTCGAAATCGATGTTTTCGTCATGGTCGCCGACGGCAGCCTTGGTGGCCGGTGTGAAGATCGGTTCCGGCAGCTTGTCGGCAAGCTGCAAGCCTTCGGGCAATGCAATGCCGCAGATGGTGCCGGTCGCCTGGTAGTCCTTCCAGCCCGAGCCAATGATGTAACCACGCACTACAGCCTCTACGGGAAGGGCATGCAGCGAGCGTACGACAACGGCACGACCTTCGACCTGCGTCGCTTCTTCTGCGGTCAGCACATCGGTCAGCGGCACATCGAGAATGTGGTTGTCGATGATGTGTTTCGTCTTGTCGAACCAGAAGTTCGAGACCTGGGTCAGCACGCGACCCTTGCCCGGTACCGGGTCCGGCAGGATGACATCGAACGCCGAGAGACGATCCGAGGCGACCACCAGCAGGCGCTCTTCATCGATACGGTAGACGTCGCGAACCTTGCCGCGGTGGATCAGCTCCAGCGAGGGCAGGTCGGACTGGTACAGAGCGCGGGGCGCGGTCATGGCGGTCTCCGGACGGGCATGGACTTGGGGCTTCGGAAGCCGCGTATTCTGAGGAATTCCGCCTCCCGAGTCCAGATGTGACGCCCTGGCCGCAGCGCCCGACTGGAGCATTGCCGCGCGCGTTAAAGACCGATAATATGTCTTTCTCGTCAATGACTTGGGTGCCTTGCTTAATGCTTGGAATGATTCGCCAACAAGGACATGCGCTGCACGGCAGCCTGGCCGCATTGCTGCTGGCCAGCTTGCTGCTGACCGCGCTCGCCCCCTGCCTGGCGATGGCCCATGACGAGCCAGCAGCCATGAGCCCTGCGCACATGGACCCGGCATCCATGAACATGGGCCACGCCATGCACGACATGGACATGTCGTCCATGGCATCGATGGAAGCCTGCCCGCACTGCGACAGTGTCGACAGCAGTTGCGTCGATGCGATGCAGGATTGCAGCGAACAACCGGCCGCCCTGCTGGGCACGCCCGATATCGAGCTTTCCCCGGCAGTGCCCGTCGAGGCTGTAACGCCTCCTGTTGCAGCGCTGCGCGAGCTGCCGGTTCCAGCAACCCGTTCACCGCCTTGCCCACCCAGTGGCAGGGACCTGCACGTCCTGATCTGCTCCTTCCAGGAATGACCTCTCCTCTCGAGTGACCGGCTGCCGCGAGGCAGGCGGCTAGTTGCGCATGCTTGCGTTGATCGTGAGAGGAGTATTCAAAAATGACCATTTCGAGGTCCACCGGGACCCTGCTGCTGGGCTGCATCCTGGCCAGTGCTGTTCAGGCCACTGCCGCACAGGCGAGCGAACCGTTGACCCTGTCCGAGGCAGAGACGATTGCCATCGAACGCGATGCCGTCGGCGAACAATTGCGACTGGAAGCGACCGCTGGCCGTGAGGCGGCGCAGGCTGCTGCCGTCCTGCCGGATCCGGAAATCCGCTTCGGT
>JAWWBS010000012.1 GCA_033720895.1 Gammaproteobacteria bacterium | reverse complement strand
TCGATCGCGGCACCCTGGGCATCGCTGTCCTGCATGGCCTGGAACGTCTCTGACTCGACCGTCGCCAGGCGTTCTTCGCCGGACTCTTCGACACCGAGGTCAACGGCACCACTGTCGGCATCATCGCCGGCAGCCAGCGCAGCACTGCTGTCGTCAGCCATGCCAGATGAGGTATCGGCGTAGCTGTCCTGGTATTCATCTTCGTAGGCCGAATCCTCGTCACCAAAACCGGCATCCTCGGAGGACTCATCCGGGGCGACCAGGCTCAGCGACGGCTCTTCTTCAGCCGCGTAGTCATCGCCGCTGTCTTCCGCGGCATACATGGAATCACCGCCGGTCGCACCGAACTGCCATTCCTCGTTCTGCTGCTTGGCTTCCAGGAAGGCCTCGCGCGCGCTCCAGGAAGTGATTTCGTCATATTCGGGAATGCGCAGCACGTAGCCGGCTTTCAGGCGATTGATATTGCCTTCGAAAGCTTCCGGATTGGCCCGGAAGATCGCCAGCATCATCTGGTTCATGGTGATGCTTGAATCCGGCCGCAGGCGCTGGGCAATGCCCCAAAGGGTTTCGTTACGCTGGATCGGCCCGTACTCGCCTCCCAGGTCACCACCACGCTCGGAAGCCACGTAACTGGCAACTTCGGCCGCGGAAGCCTCCTCGGCAGCCTGGTCGGCCAGCGACGCCTGATCGTCTTCCAGCGGCGGGATACTGACGGCATCGCCGCCCTGTTCCATGGATGTATCGTCAGCCGTCTCAGGCAGTGCGTCGTCAACAGCCTCGTCTTCCGAACCGGCTGCCACGACAGCTGCAGCCCCACTGGCCGTTTCGGCAGCCAGCTCGCCACCGGCATCGCCCTGCAGGATGTCGGCCGGCGTGGCTTCCGCCGGAGCCTCCTCGGTAACCGGCGCAGCAGCAGCTTCGGCAGCGGCCTGGGCCGCGGCACGATCAGCCTGGAAAGTCGGGGGGTCCAGCAGCAGCGTGTATTCGCGCAACAGGCGGCCACGCGACCAGTCAGCCTCGATCAGCAGCGTCAGGAAAGGCTCCTTGACGGGCTTGCTGGAGGTGATGTGAACGTAAGCGGTGCCGTTCGGGCGACGCACCACGCGGAACTTGAGATCACTGAGTTCCGGCAGCCTTGGAATGCCCTGCCGCTCGAATGTCTCCCAGTCGGCCAGCCCGACTTCGAGCGTGTTCAGCTCATCAGCGGTGGCGGAAATGAGTTCGATCTCTGCATCCAGGCGCTGGTTCAGATAGGAGTTAAGACGAATTTCTCCCAATCCCAGGGCCAGAACACTGGCAGAGGCAAATGCCAGCACGAGTGCCAGCAGCGTGGCCAGATTGCGTCTCATTGTGACTCCCTTACTTTGAGGGGCCCCGGCCAAGGGGCCCTACTTTGCCGCTAGATGCAACGAACTGTTGATAATTGTCTTTACAAGGTTGGCCTAACTATAGCTTACAAATAGCTTTTCACCAATATTTCAGCAATCTGGACAGAGTTCAAGGCCGCCCCTTTTCGGACGTTATCCGCGACCACCCAAAGGTTCAGGCCATGGTCGTGGGAAATATCTTCCCGAATACGGCCTACCCAGACCGGATCCTCACCTGCCGCCTGGTCCACCGGAGTCGGGTAACCGCCATCAGCTCGCTCGTCCATGACCTTGACGCCAGGGGCTTTTTCCAGCAATTCGCGGGCCTTTTCGGCGGTCAACTTGTCGCGGGTCTCGATGTGGATGGCCTCGGCATGGCCGAAAAACACCGGAATGCGCACTGCCGTCGGATTCACCTTGATCGATTCGTCACCGAAAATCTTGCGGGTTTCCCACACCATCTTCATTTCTTCCCGGGTATAGCCATTGTCCTGGAAGGTATCGATATGCGGGATCGCGTTGAAGGCGATCTGGCGGGTCATCTGCTTGACCTCCGGCTCCTTGCCGTTCAGCAGCGCCGCACTCTGGCCAGCCAGCTCTTCCATGGCGCTCTTGCCGGCGCCGGACACCGCCTGGTACGTCGCGACGTTGATGCGCTCGATGTGGGCGGCATCGTGTAGCGGCTTCAAGGCCACCAGCATCTGGATGGTCGAGCAGTTCGGATTCGCAATGATGCCGCGGCTCTTGTAGTCAGCCACCGCTTCCGGATTCACCTCCGGCACGACCAGCGGAATGTCTTCCTCGCGGCGGAAATGCGAGGTGTTATCCACCACGATACAGCCCGCTTCAGCGGCCTTGGGTGCATATTCCGCGGAAATGCTGCCACCGGCGGAGAACAGGCCGATATGCGCCTTGGAGAAGTCGAACTTGGCGAGGTCCTGGACCACCACGTCCTTGCCGGCATAGCGAATGCGCTTGCCCGCCGAGCGTTCACTGGCCAGCGGGTAGATGTTCTCGACGGGGAAGTTACGCTCCTCGAGAATCTCCAGCATGGTCTCGCCAACCGCACCGGTGGCACCAACAACTGCGACATTAACTTTCTTCATGGTCATTAATTATCCTGTATTCAAGTGAATTCATTGGCCGACGATTCGGCAGGCGCCGAAGCACGCGGCTCGACAACGCCCAGCATGGCCAGCAAGGCAGCAAGCCCGGTCGCGGCAGCGGCAGCGAGGAAGACCGCAGCCGGGGACACGCTGGACCAGATATATCCAGCCATGACGCTGCCGACCGCTCCACCCGCGCCAAAACCCAGGCTGCTGTAGAGCGCTTGCCCTCTGCCCTGCAAGGAACCGGTAAACAGGCGATGAATGAACACCACCGCAACACCGTGGTAAATGCCAAAACTGGCGAGATGCAGGGATTGGGCGAGCAATAAAGCCCACATTTTATCAGCTATGAGACCAATCATCAGCCAGCGCCCGGTTGTGACCAGCAAAGCGCAGAGCAGCAGGCCTTTCAGGGAGAATCGCCGCAACAACCAGGGCATCAGCAGGAATACCCCGATTTCCGCAAACACCCCCAGTGCCCAGAACTGACCCACCTGGCTGCGACTGTAGCCGAGGTCCTCCAGGTAAATGGAAAACAGGCTGTAGTAAGGCCCGTGGCTGGCTTGCATGAGAAAGAACACGACAAACAGCGCCAGGACCCGTGGCTGCTTCAGCACCGGCCAAAGGCGGGCCTTCTCCCCGGGGCCTGGTCGGGTGCTGCCCGCCGGCTCGGGGGTCAGCAAGGTACTGAGCAGCAGACCGACCAGCAGGATCATGACCAGGGTCGGCAGCTGTTCGATGGCGTGGCTGTCGAACCACCAGCCACCGCCGAGCACGGCGGCAATGAACCCGGCGGACCCCCAGACCCTGATCAAGGTATAGCGTGAATGATCACGACCCAGGTGATTCAGCGTGGTGGCTTCGAACTGCGGCAGGATGGCATTCCAGAAGAACCCGAAGCCGGCCATCACCAGCAGGATCATGGCAAAGGTCGGTTGGTTACCCAGGAAGGCAAAGACGAGCAAGGCACCGAGCGCCCCGCCACGGATCAGGGGCAGGCGCCTGCCGAAATGGTCGCCCAGCCAGCCCCAGACATTGGGCGCAATGATCTTGGCACCCAGCAAGGTCGCATACACCAAGCCGATGCCTTTTTCGTCGATACCCAGTTCACGGAGGTACGGCCCCCAGAACGGCATCAACAAACCGAGCGTGGCGAAGTGGAAAAAGTAATAGCCTGACAGGCGGATGAACGGTACCGGCAGTCGCTTCATGCCGCCCGGACCTGCCGACGGTTCAGGATGCGCCACATTGCCCGCGATAGCGCAGCCAGTGATCCATCAGCACCAGAGCCAGCATGGCCTCGGCCACCGGCACACCGCGAATCCCTACGCAGGGATCGTGCCGACCGGTGGTGACCACCTCGACCGGCTGGCCATCCTCGTCGATGCTTTTGCCCGGAATGCGAATGCTCGAGGTCGGTTTGAATGCCAGCTCCACCACCAGGTCCTGGCCCGTGGAAATTCCGCCCAGCGTGCCCCCGGCATGGTTGCTGAGGAACCCGTCCGGCGTGATCTCGTCGCGATGTTCGCTGCCGCGCTGCCCGGCAACCGCAAAGCCATCGCCGATACCCACGGCCTTGACCGCGTTGATGCCCATCATTGCCGAACCGATATCGGCGTCGAGCTTGTCGAACACAGGCTCGCCAAGCCCGACCGGCACGCCCTGTGCCTCGATTCGCACCGCAGCCCCGGCCGAGTCGCCATCGCGACGCAGCTTGTCCATGTATTCCTCGAGCTGCGGCAGGGTTTTCTCGTCGGCAGCAAAGAAGGGGTTGCCTGCCACGGCATTCCAGTCATTGACCGGGATTTCGATGTCGCCAATGCGTGTGACGCAACCACGGATCTGCAGGTTGAACTGCTCTTTCAAGTACTTGCGGGCAATCGCCGCAGCGGCGACGCGCATTACCGTCTCCCGGGCCGAGGAACGACCACCACCGCGGTAATCCCGCCGGCCGTACTTGTGGTGCCAGGTGTAATCGGCATGGCCGGGGCGAAACTGTTTTGCGATCTTGTCGTAATCCCTGCTGCGTGCGTCGACATTGTCGATCAGCAAGGCAATCGATGCACCCGTGGTCTTTCCTTCGAAAACACCAGAGAGGATTTTCACCTGGTCCGGTTCGCGGCGTTGCGAAGTATGGCGCGACGTCCCGCTGCGACGCTTTTCTATGTAGGGCTGGATATCGGCTTCGCTCAATTCGAGTCCCGGGGGGCAGCCATCGACTATCGCGAGCTGCGCCGGGCCGTGACTCTCGCCCGCCGAAGTGACCGTGAACAGTTTTCCGAAGGTATTGCCTGACATCCGTTATTTCTCCGCGATAGCGTGCAGTTGGTCCGAGGTCAGCAGGAATATGCCATCGCCGCCACGTTCGAAATCGAGCCAGGTGAATTCCACCTGTGGATAAGTCGCCTCCAGGGCCGGCGCACTGTTGCCCACTTCCACAATCAAGATGCCCTCGTCGGCGAGGTAACGCGGCGCCTCCGCGAGGATGCGGTGCACGATGTCGAGACCATCGTCACCCGCTGCAAGACCCAGCTCGGGTTCGCGCCGGAACTCTGCCGGCAAGGCGGCCATGTCCTCGGCATCCACATAGGGCGGGTTCGACACGATGATGTCGTAACGCTTGCGCCGCAATGGCGCAAACAGGTCGCCCTCGAACAGGGTGACACGTTGACCCACCTCGTGCAGCGCTACATTCTCCGCCGCCAGTGCCAGCGCCTCGGCCGACAGGTCGACGGCATCGACCTCGGCCTGGGGCAGGGCCAGTGCCGTGGCGATGGCAATCGAGCCACCACCGGTACACAGGTCCAGCACCGCTGTCACCGACTCGGCATCCACCCAGGGTTCATAGCCCTGCTCGACCAGCTCCGCGATCGGCGAGCGTGGCACCAGGGCGCGGGCATCGGCCTTGAACCTGAGTCCGGCAAACCATGCCTCGCCCAGCAGATAGGCCAGCGGCTCGCGATGCTCGATGCGACGACTTGCCAATTCATGAATACGTGCCTTTTCGGCGCTGCTGATGCGCTTATCAAGCAGTTCGTCCGGACAGCCGAACGGCAGCTCCAGCACGTGCATGACCAGCGCCACCGCTTCGTCCAGCGGATTGTCGGTGCCATGACCATAAAAGATGTCACTGCTTTCGAAACAACGGGCTGCCCAATAGATGAATTCCCGTCCGCTGGACAGGTCGGCATCGATTTCCTGCAGGGATTCGATCCCTGATTCAGTGGGCTGCTTGGCCAAGGCGCTCTCCAGCGGATGTCATTAACGAAAAAGCAGGCCACATCATAACCGAGCTGTCGCTGTCAGATAATCGCTGTGGGATAATAAGCGGATGACTCGACGAAATATCATCCTGCTGGTCGCTGTTGCGGCGATGGCTGCCGGCGCCGGCATTGCCATTGCCACGCGCAGCCAGCAATCGACCGAACCCCTGCAGACCGAATCCGCCACCGTACTGTCCAGCCCGCGGGCATTGCCCGAGTTCACGCTGGAGCGAGGTGCGGAGGCAGACTTCACGCGTGCCGATTTCGAAGGCCAGTGGAGCCTGGTGTTCTTTGGCTTTACCAATTGCCCGGACGTCTGCCCCAATACCCTGTTCATGCTGGACCAGGTGACCGACCGGCTCGGCGAATCCGCACCACAAGTGGTATTCGTATCGGTGGACGTGCAGCGTGATGACGCCGAGAAGACCGCTGTGTATGCAAAGTATTTCAACCCGGATTTCATCGGCCTGCGTGGCGATGGCAATGCACTCGCCCCAATCACCGAGGCCATGAGTGTCGCGTGGGAATACCAGCCGGAAGGCGACAGCTACACCGTGATCCACAGCTCGGCGATCCTGGTCGTGAATCCGGCCGGCGACTTGCACGCCCTGTTCACCGCACCGCATTCCGCTGACGCAATTGCCACCGACATGCAAACCATGGTCGACAACTACCGATGACAAGGCTTCTCGTACTCCTGCTGCTGACTGCAAGCGCCCATGCCGGCAACAGCACGCTGCGGCTGGACGAGGCCTGGTTGCGCGAAGCGCCACCCGGCGTTGCCGTCAACGGCGGTTACTTTCTGCTGTGCAACGATGGCAAGCGCGTCGAAACCCTTACCGACGTCAGCAGCGAACGCTTCAGCCGCATCGAAATGCATGAAACCTTCGACGCCGATGGCACGGCGAGCATGCGCAAGACGCCCAGCGTGACGCTCGATCCTGGCAAATGCGTTCGCTTCGAACCGAACGGCCGACATCTCATGCTCTTTGATGCCGAGCCACGGCTCGCCGAGGGCGAATCGGTAGAACTGCGCTTTGCGTTTGCATCCGGCAAGGAGATTGTTGCCATTGCCAAGGTGCACCGCGGAACGCCAGATCGACATCATCATCACTGAACCCGGGAACGCCCAATGAGCGCCAACAACAAGGCCAGCTGGAAATCTCTCATTCAATACCCCCTGCCCCACCATGCGCTGTCGCGGGTGGTGCACTGGCTGACCCGACTGCGTCTTGGTCCACTGACCACGGCAGCCATCAAGCAGTTCGTCAAAGGCTTCAAGGTGGATCTGTCGCTGGCGGTTCGCGAAGAAGCCAGGGACTACGACAGCTTCAACGACTTTTTCACGCGGGCACTGAAAGTGTCAGCCCGGCCGGTCGATGGCAGTGAAAAATCCGTGGTCTCGCCGGTCGACGGCGCGGTCAGCCAGGCCATGGCCATCGAGGACGGCCGCATCTTCCAGGCCAAGGGCCACAGTTACACGGCCGCCGAACTGCTTGGCAGCGAAGAAGATGCCGAGATGTTCAGCAATGGCAGCTTCGCCACCATTTACCTGTCGCCGCGCGATTACCATCGCATCCACATGCCGCTCGATGGCGAATTGTCGATGGTGCGCCACGTTCCGGGAAGACTGTTCAGCGTCAACACGCGGACCACTGCAGAAGTGCCGGGACTGTTTGCGCGCAACGAACGCGTGGTAACCATTTTCGACACGCCGGCCGGCAAGCTGGCGGTTGTGATGGTCGGTGCCATCTTTGTCGGCAGCATCGAAACGGTCTGGGCCGGAGAAATCACGCCACCACGCGGTCGCGATCTGAAGACCTGGCACTACGGCACGGCATCGGGACGCGACGGCATTCGAATTGCCAAGGGCAAGGAACTGGGGCGTTTCAACATGGGCTCGACGGTGATCCTGCTGGCCGAGCAGGGCCGCCTGTCCTGGGATGACATCATGCAGCCGGGGGCTGCCCTGAAGATGGGCCAGCGCATCGGCAAGCTGACCTGAACCTCACAGCAGGGCCAGGCTTTCCTCGGCAATTCGGGCGATACGCTCCAGGCCAGCCTGGTCATCGGCGTCGAAGCGATCAGGCATCGGGCTGTCGATGTCCAGCACTCCGATCACCTCGTCACCCCGCAGCAGCGGCACGACGACTTCCGAGCGAGACGCCGCATCACAGGGGATGTGACCCGGAAAGGCGTCGACATCCGCAACACGCTGCGTTTGCCGGGTCTCGGCAGCAGTACCGCACACACCCTTGCCCAGTGCGATGCGCACGCAGGCCGGCTTGCCGTTGAACGGGCCGACCACCAGCTCCCTGCCACCGTTTTCCAGCGGGCGCATGAAATAGAATCCCGCCCAGTTCACGTCCGGCAACATGTGATAGAGCAGTGCCGCCAGGTTGGCTGCGTTGGCTATGGCATCGGTCTCGCCGTGAACCAGGCCGCGCGCGAAGTCTGCGAGCTGGGCATAGAAATCGGCCTTGTTGTCGGCCTCGATGGCGTCAGTGGAAAACATTCGATCTACTCCGTCAGGCGCTCAGACGCGCTCGAAAGAAAAACTCATGGTTGCGGCAATGTCGGCCTTGCCCAGCGCCAGCATCACCACCCGGTCGAATCCAACCGCCACACCCGCACAATCCGGCAAGCCTGACTCCAGCGCCGCAAGAAAATGCTCGTCGATCGGCATTGCCGCCAGGCCTTGCTGACGCCGTGCCCTGTTCTCCGCCTCGCAGCGCCGGCGTTGCTCGGGCGCGTCGCACAGCTCGTAAAAACCGTTGGCCAGTTCGACACCTTCCACGAAGGCCTCGAAGCGGCGCGCGGTCCGGCCATCTTCGTTCAAGCGCGCCAAGGCCGCCTGGTCGGCCGGGAAGCCGGTGACAAAACAGACGCGCTCCTTGCCGAGGGCGGGATAGATCAAGGTGCTGGCAGCCAGGTCGAGCAACTCGTTGCGTGCCAGCCCGCCCGGCAGGTCCACGCGGCCCTCGAGCGCGGCAGCAATGTCGGAATCGCTGCTCGCCAGCGCATCGACACCCAGGTGCTGGCGAAACAGCTCGGCGTAGCTTGTGAACTCGGGAGGCTGCTGCAAGCGACCGCCAAGCAGCACCGCCAGCAGCTCGGCCACTTCGTCCATCAGCCGGCGGTCATCGAATCCCTGCCGGTACCACTCCAGCAAGGTGAACTCGGGATTGTGCATGCGGCCCTGCTCGGCGCCGCGAAACACCTTGCCCAGCTGCCAGATGTCGCCGGAGCCTGCTGCCAGCAAGCGCTTCATGAAGAATTCCGGCGAGGTGTGCAGGTAAAAAGGTGTCGACTCGCCAGGCAACTCCACCCGGTTGCTGGCCAGCTGCGGATCGGTGGTTGCCGCCCGGCTGAGCATCGGCGTCTCCACCTCGAGCACGCCGCGCTCCGCAAAGAACAGCCGCAGCTTGTCGACCAGCGCCTGGCGCCGTAGCAGGGCGTCGCGGCTCGCGGAAGGCTGCCAGTCGCTCACTGCAGCTCCGGATCCCGCTTTACTTGCTGGCGCGGGAGACGTATTCGCCCGTGCGGGTATCGACCTTGATCACCTCGCCCTCGTTGAGGAACAAGGGCACGCGCACGACGGCACCGGTTTCCAGGGTGGCGGGCTTGTTGCCGCCTCCCGAGGTGTCGCCACGCAGCCCCGGGTCGGTCTCGGTGATCGCCAGCTCGACGTGGTTCGGCGGCGTGATGTCCAGCGGCGTGCCGTTCCAGAGGGTCACCAGGCAGGTATCCTGCTCCTTCAGCCACTTGGCGTTTTCGCCCACCGCGTTCGCGTCAGCGGCATGCTGGACAAACGTGTCCGGCTCCATGAAATGCCACATCTCGCCGTCGTTGTAGAGATACTGCATGTCGGTTTCATGCACATCGGCCGCCTCGACCGACTCGCCGGACTTGAAGGTCTTCTCCACTACCCGGCCGGTCCTGAGGTTGCGGACACGGGTGCGATTGAAGGCCTGGCCCTTGCCTGGCTTGACGAACTCGTTCTCGACAATGGTGTGCGGATCGCCGTCGAGAATGATCTTGAGACCGCCGCGGAATTCGTTGGTGGAATAGCTGGCCATTTTCTTCCTGTGCTCCCGGATGCAAAATGCCGGTTCTTGCCGGCAACCAATTTCAGGGTCCGTATGGTAGCGCCTATCCCCGGTCGAAGTCAGCCCGCGAACAACTCCGAAGGCAGCAACTGGAAAGCCGAACAGGCTGCCGCCATCCGTGATCCGGAGGAACTCTTCCGCCTGCTGTCACTGGACCTGGCCGACCTGCCCGCCGCCCGAACGGCCGCGACGCAATTCCCCTTGCGCCTGCCGCGAGCCCTGCTCGACTGCATCGAGCCGGGCAATCCAGCTGACCCGGTGCTGCGCCAGTTCCTGCCGCTTGGCAAGGAACTGGACACTGTCGCCGGCTACAGCCGGGATCCGCTGGCTGAAACCGCAGCCCAGGCTGGCCCGCAGGCCACGCCGGGCCTGCTGCAGAAGTACTCGGGGCGCGCCCTGCTGACCTTGACCGGTGCTTGCGGCGTTCATTGCCGGTACTGCTTCCGGCGGCATTTCGACTACACCGATGCCAACCCCCTGGCCGACTGGCCAGCCATCCGCCAGGCCATTGCGGCCGACAAGGGCATCGAAGAGGTGATCCTGAGCGGCGGTGACCCGCTGCTGCTCGGGACCGACAAGCTGAGGCGGGTCAGCACGGAGCTGGCCGCCCTGCCGCATCTGCGTCGCCTGCGGATTCACAGCCGGCAGCCGGTCGTGCTGCCCTCCCGGGTGGACGATGAACTGCTGGACTGGTTGACGGGCTTGCCGCTGGATACGGTACTGGTACTGCATGTGAACCACCCTGCCGAACTGGGCACACGGGCCCGCGAAGCCTTGCGAAGGCTGCGCCAGACCGGCATCACCTTGCTCAACCAGTCGGTCTTGCTGGGCGGAGTCAATGACTCGGCCGACACGCTCTGCGAGTTGTCGGAAGCCCTGTTTGCCAACGGTGTGCTGCCGTATTACCTGCACGTCCTCGACAAGGTAGAAGGGGCAGCTCACTTCGACCTCCCGGAGTCGAGAGCCCGCTTGCTGTGGAACCAGGTGCATGCCCGACTGTCGGGATACCTCGTACCCCGCTTGGTCAGAGAAATCCCGGAGGCCTCTGGGAAAATACTGTTGTAAGACCCTGATTTTGGGTGCAAACAACTGGAAACAACGGATGTTATCCTTTACAACGTACGTTCTGTACGGAAGCTGACTATCTATTCAGAGGAACGGTCTTGGTCGAACGCAATTTCCTGCCCATTCTGGTGATCTCGCAATCGCAGAACAATGCCGAGAAACTCAATGGCATTTTGCGAGGCGCAGGCCATGCCGTGCGCTCCAGCTGGGCCTCGTCGCTGGAAGATGCCGAGGAGATCATCCAGGACCAGAAACCCGACCTGATCTTTGCCTTCCTGAGAGTCGAGAAAGCACCGATTCACGAGGTAATCAGCTCCCAGCAGAAGCTCTCGCCAGACTCTGCCGTGCTGGCCGTGGCCAGCAAGCTCGACGAAGACGCGATGGCCGTGGTGATCGAGCGTGGCGCCCATGCGCTGCTGACCCTGGACAACGAGCGCCTCCTGCTGGCGGTTATCAAGCGCGAGCTCGCGGCGGTTCAGTCGCGCCGCGACCTGCGAGAGGCCCAGGCCCTGGTGGGCGAATACCAGTCACGCTTCCAGGAATTCCTGGCCGAATCGGGGGACTCGATCGCCTATGCGCAGGACGGCATCCTGATCCAGGCAAACCCGTCATTTGCCGAGATGTTCGGCTTCACCGACCCGGACGATGTCGAGGGCTACACGATCATGGACCTGTTCGCCAAGGGCGATCAGGACGCCCTTCGCGAAGCGCTGGTTGCCACCAACAAGGGCAAGGAAGTGGGCACGCTGTCTGTGCAGGGCATGAAGAACGGCGAGACCTTCGACACCAAGCTGGAATTCGACCAGACGGAACTTGATGGCGAGCCGTGTATCGAGATTGCCATCCGTGGCGAGGGCGACACCAGCGAGCTCAGGGCCGAGATGCAGGCCGAGATGGACGAAATCGGCAAGCGTGACCCGCTGACGGGACTCTTCCATCGCCACCATTTTGTCGAACTGGTCAACCAGACCATCAAGAACAAGCCTGCCGGTGCCAGCGCCCTGATGTTCCTGAAGCCGGACCATTTCTCGCAGATCGAGGAAAAGGTCGGCCCGCTGGCATCCGACAACGTCCTGAAACTGCTGGCAGCCCACCTGCGGGAGAGCGTCGAAGAGCAGGATCTGCTGGCACGTTTTGGCGGCAACATCTTCACTGCCGTGATCACCCGCAAGAACGATGCGGAACTCGATGCCTTTGCCGAGAAGCTGCAGGCAGACGTGGCCGGCAGGGTATTCGAAGCCGGTGGCCAGTCGACCAGCATGACGGTCAGCATCGGCTACGCCGACTACAAGAACGAATTCAAGAACGCCGGCCAGCTGATCTCGCTGGCGCAGCTTGCCAACAAGGAAGCTCGCGACAAAGGTGGCAACAAGGCCGTGCGTTACGCCCCTGCAGAGGTCGACAAGGAAGGCAAGGTGCTCGACGCCGGCTGGGTCAAGCGCATCACCGGTGCACTCAAGGACAATCGTTTCCAGCTCGTATTCCAGCCCATTGCCAGCCTGGAAGGCGATGTCAGCGAAATGTTCGATATCCTCGTGCGCATGAAGACCGAGGACGGTGAGGAAGTGATGCCGGGTGATTTCATTCCGGCCGCCGAGCGCAACAACCTCATGACCGGTATCGATCGCTGGATCCTGCAGAACTCGATGTCTCGGCTGGTCGAGCGCCACACGGAAGGCAAGAAGGCCCAGTTCTTCATCCGCATTTCGGAGCAAAGCCTGGCAGACAGCAAATTCGTGTCATGGCTGGACGGCGTGCTCGGCAAGTACAAACCGCAAAAGGGGTCGGTGGTGTTCCAGATTGCCGAGTCGACCGCGGAGAAGCGCCTGAACGAATCGAAGGCTGTCGCTGAAACCGCCAAGAAATTCGGTCAGCTCGTCGCCCTGGAACACTTCGGCATCGGTCACAACTCGATGCAGATGTTCCAGCACATCCCCATGGCGTTCGTGAAGATCGACGGCTCTTTCATGCAGGTCATCGGCAGTGACGACGAGAAGCGGGAGAAGGTCCAGGCCATCCTCGAAAAGTCGCGCGAGATGAGCATCGAATCCGTGGCGGAGCGCGTCGAAAACGCCAACACGATGGCCGTGCTGTGGCAGTTGGGCGTCAACTACATCCAGGGCAACTACGTGCAGGAGCCGGAGGTCGTGATGGCCGAAGATGCCAAGCTGCCCGCCTGACCTGAATTCGCTGCAAGGAAAACGAAAAGGCCGCGCATGACGCGGCCTTTTTCATCAAGGACGATCAGGTCACTTCTTTTCCAGGAAGGACTGCGGCAGGATCCTCGCCACCTTGCGATAGCCCTGTGGCAGCTTGCGGCCGCGCTGGCCGCGCTCGCCCTCGTAGTCATCCAGGTCGCGGTACCCCAGGTTCATGTGACGCTGGCCGCTGTAAATGACGATGCCATCCTCGTCAGGCATGGAAGTGATCGCGACCATCTCCTCTTCGCCCTTCTTGAACTTCGGTCCCGGGATATTGATGATCTTGTTGCCCTTGCCCTTGGAAAGCTGCGGCAACTGCTCGATCGGGAAGCACAACAAGTGCCCTTCGCTGCTCGAGGCGACGATCCAGTCCTTGTCCGCTGAAGCCACTGGCGCCAGCGCCAGGGCCCTGCCCCCTTTCGGCACCGACAACGATGCCTTGCCCTTCTTGTTGCGGGTATGCAACTCCTTCAACTGGGTAAAGAACCCGTAGCCGGCATTTGAAGCAAGCAACACGTAGTCCTCCGGATCACCCAGCGCGACACCAACGAAAGTTGCCCCATCCGGCGGATTCAACTTGCCGGAAAGGGGATCCCCCTGGCCACGTGCGCTCGGCAATGAATGAGCCTGGATGCAGTAAGTGCGCCCTGTCGAATCCAGGAATACGGCCAGCTGGTTCGACTTGCCACGTGCCGCAGCTAGGAATTCGTCGCCCTGGCGATACTGCAGCGATGACGGATCGATGTCATGCCCCTTCGCCGCTCGCGCCCAGCCACGCTTCGAAAGCACTACCGTGACCGGTTCGCTCGGTATCAGCGCGGTTTCGTCCATCGCCTGCGCCGCGTCGCGCTTCACGATCGGCGAACGCCTGTCGTCGCCGTACTTCTTCACGTCCTCGGCGATTTCCTTCTTGATCATCGCTTTCAGCAACTTGTCGTTGCCAAGGATCTTCTTGATTCCCGACCGTTCCCGTTCGAGCTGGTCCTGCTCGCCCTGGATCTTCATCTCCTCGAGCTTGGCAAGGTGGCGCAGTTTGAGGTCGAGAATCGCATCAGCCTGGATGTCGCTCAGCTTGAAGCGCTTCATCAGGACCTTCTTGGGCTCGTCCTCGTTGCGAATGATCTCGATGACCTCGTCGATATTGAGGTAGGCGACCATCAGGCCTTCCAGCACGTGCAGTCGCTTCTCGACCTTCTCGAGGCGATGTTCGAGGCGACGCGTCACGGTCTGCTGGCGGAATTCGATCCACTCGGTGAGTATCTGCTTGAGGTTCTTGACCTGCGGCCGGCCATCCAGGCCGATGACATTCAGGTTGACGCGATAGGTCCGCTCGAGATCCGTGGTGGCGAACAGGTGATTCATCAGTTGCTCGAGATCGACGCGATTGGAACGCGGCTCCAGCACCAGGCGCGTCGGATTCTCGTGATCCGACTCGTCACGCAGGTCTTCCACCATCGGCAGCTTCTTGTTGCGCATCTGCTGGGCAATCTGATCAAGCACCTTGGCACCCGACACCTGGTAAGGGAGCGCAGTGACGATCACGTTGCCGCTGCCTTTCTCCTTTTCCCATTTCGCACGCATCCGGATCGAACCGTTGCCGGTTTCATAGACCTGGCGAATTTCCGAAGGCGTGGAAATGATCTCCGCATCGGTCGGGTAATCCGGACCCTGCACGCGCTCCATGAGCTCATCAAGACCGACCCGCGAATTCTCCAGGAGACGCATGCAGGCGTTGCCGACTTCTTTCAGGTTATGTGGCGGAATGTCGGTCGACATGCCGACCGCGATACCCGTCGTGCCGTTCAGCAGCACGTTCGGCAGGCGCGCAGGAAGGACCTTCGGCTCCTCCAGCGTGCCATCGAAATTCGGTTGCCAGTCGACCGTACCCATGCCGACTTCCGACAGCAGGACTTCCGCATAGGGTGCGAGCTTCGACTCGGTGTACCGCATGGCTGCAAAGGATTTCGGATCGTCCGGCGAGCCCCAGTTGCCCTGCCCGTCGACAATCGGGTAGCGGTAGGAGAACGGCTGCGCCATCAGCACCATGGCTTCGTAACAGGCCGAATCACCGTGCGGATGGAACTTGCCGATCACGTCACCGACCGTGCGCGCGGATTTCTTGTACTTCGACTCGGCCTTCAGGCCAAGCTCCGACATCGCGTAGATTATCCGACGCTGTACCGGCTTCAGGCCATCGCCGATGTTCGGCAAGGCGCGATCGAGAATGACGTACATCGAATAATCGAGGTAGGCCTTCTCGGTGAATTCCTTCATCGGCAACGATTCGAAATCGTCGAACATGTTGCGGGTATTCAGATCACTCATTTATGCAATTCCGGTTGTTGAACTGATTCAAAGCGGGATGTCCGCAAGATTGCCCTTTTCTTCCAGCCACTTCTTGCGGTCACCGGCGCGTTTCTTTGCCAGCAACATGTCCATGACTTTCTCCACCGGATCCTTGGGATCGATGGTGAGCTGCACCAGGCGACGGGTATCGGGAGCCATGGTGGTCTCGCGAAGCTGCAGCGGAGACATTTCACCCAGCCCCTTGAAGCGTGTGACCGACACCTTGCCCTTGATCTTTTCGGCTTCGATCCGGTCCAGGATGCCCTTGCGCTCGGCATCATCCAGCGCATAGAACACCTGCTTGCCGACGTCGACCCGGTACAGGGGAGGCATGGCCATGAACACATGACCGCTTTCCACCAGCGGTCGGAAATGGCGCAGGAACAAGGCACACAACAGGGTCGCAATATGCAGGCCGTCGGAATCAGCGTCTGCAAGAATGCAGATCTTCTGGTAACGCAGGCCTTTCAGGTTCGCCGAGCCGGGATCGACACCGATGGCAATGGCGATGTCATGGACTTCCTGCGAACCCAGCACCTCCTCCGGCGAAACCTCCCAGGAATTCAGGATCTTGCCGCGGAGCGGCATGATGGCCTGGAACTCGCGATCACGAGCCTGCTTGGCCGAACCGCCAGCCGAATCACCTTCCACCAGGAACAGCTCGCTGCGATCAGGATCCTGCGAGGAGCAGTCAGCCAGCTTGCCGGGCAACTGCGGACCGGCAACGACCCGCTTGCGTACGACCTTCTTGCCGGCGCGCTGGCGTGCTTGCGCGCTCTGGATGGCCAGTTGCGCAATCGCCTCGCCGGCCTCCGGGTGCTGGTTGAGCCACAGTGCAAAAGCGTCCTTCACGACGCCCGACACGAAGGGCGCACTCTCGCGCGATGACAGGCGCTCCTTGGTCTGGCCAGAGAACTGCGGATCTTCGAGCTTTACCGACAGCACATAGCTGACCCGGTCCCAGACATCCTCCGGAGCAATCTTCACGCCGCGCGGCAACAAGCTGCGGAAATCGCAGAACTCGCGGATGGCTTCGGTCAGGCCGGTGCGCAACCCATTGACGTGCGTACCGCCCTGCATGGTCGGAATGAGGTTGACGTAGGATTCCTGCACCAGCTCGCCACCTTCGGGCAACCACACGACCGCCCAGTCGACGGCCTCGGCATTGCCGGCCATGGAACCGGTGAACGGGGCTTCCGGCAGGGTTTCCTGCCCATCAAGCTCGTGGTTGAGGTAATCGACCAGGCCGTCTTCGTACTGCCACTCGAAGAACTCGTTCTTGCCCTTCTTCTTTTCGATGGTGAGGGTGATGTGCAGGCCCGGGCAGAGCACTGCCTTGGCACGCATCACATGCTGCAGCCTGGGAAGGGAGAAATTCACGGAATCGAAATATTGCCCGTCAGGCCAGAAGCGGATGGTCGTCCCGGTGTTGCGCTGCCCGACCTTGCCGACTTCCTTCAGCTTGGACTTGCGCTTACCCGCCTTGAAGCCGATATGGTATTCCTTGCCACCGCGACGCACATGGACATCGAGTTTTTCGGACAGTGCATTCACGACCGAGACGCCGACGCCGTGCAGGCCGCCGGAGAACTGGTAGTTCTTGTTGGAGAATTTGCCGCCCGCATGCAGCTTGGTGAGGATGACTTCGACGCCCGGAAGTTTTTCCTTCGGATGCTCGTCGATCGGCATGCCGCGACCGTCGTCCTTCACCTCCAGCGAACCATCACTGAATACCGTGACATCGATACGCCTGGCATGGCCCGCGATGGCTTCGTCAACGGAGTTGTCGATGACTTCCTGGGCGAGATGGTTCGGGCGCGTGGTATCGGTGTACATGCCCGGGCGTTTCTTGACCGGATCGAGGCCCGAAAGGACCTCGATGGAAGCGGCATCGTATTTGTTGCTCATAGTGGTTGCTCTTGCACCCTCGTCTTGCTGTCCGGGCAACGAATGGCCCGGCAGGAAATACTGCATCTGGTCGAAGGAGCGACAGACCGACACGATATATTGTGTCCGGCCCGCGCTTCGCACTCCCCGGCATTCTAGCGCCCAAGCCGCACTGGCCGCGAGAGCAGAATGCGGGGATTTTCGGCAAGTGCAAAAAAAAACGCGCCGCAAGGCGGCGCGCGCAGCTGGTCAAAAAACGACCAGTCTCAGTCGTGGTGATGTTTCTCGAGGTCGACGATGGGCTTATCGGTAAACAGGTAATCCTTCAATTCCTTGTCGAACCGTCCGTTTCGACGACGGATCCACTCCAGCACCATGGCAGCATGCTCGATTTCCTCGTCCCGGTTATGGGCCAGGATGGCTGCGAGTTCCTTGTCCTTGCAGGCATCGATGCGCTGCTGGTACCAGTCGACCGCCTCCAGTTCTTCCATCAGCGACTCGATCGCACGGTGGAAGTCCCTGGTTTCATCGCTGAGCTCCTCGACAGGCTCGTGATAACCCTCGTGTGACATGCGGTTGTCTCCTGCTTGATGAATGTCGCGCGGCTCGCTGGCCCGCTGCTTCAGTCCGTTTCCTGGCTTGCCTTGGCCAGTCTTTTTACCTGGTTGTCCGCTGCCTTGGCCAATGCCTCGAACCAATCGGCAATTTCGCCGAACCCTTCTTCGCGGGCAATGATCGCCGCCTCGGGATAGAAACTCTCGGCCGCCTGGCCTTGCGCAGCCGAGGCTGCCCTGAGGTTCTGCGCGGTCGAGCCCATTGGCAAGCCCGACACCGGGTCGGATACCGACTCGAGGTATTCAAGATGGCCGGCAGCCTGGCTGGTGCCCCGTTCGGCAGCGGCTCGAAATGCCGCGCCGGCTTCGTTATTGCCCTCGACATCGGCCTTGGCCGCAAAATACAACAACACGCGATTCAGTTCCGCTTCCAGCCGAAATGCCTGGCGGAGCATGTCAGCGGTTTTCGTTCCCTTGAGCGACATCTTGCTTCCTCGTTCGGCGCCTGCAACGGGACCTTGAAAAAAGCCGCTATCCACCCGATATCCGCGGTTGGCAACGGTCCGACAGTGTGATGTCATACTGACACCGGCCGGGCCATACCGGCAAGACCACCACGCAACAGGAAAGCAGATGCCGACCAAGCGCAGTACCAAAGCATCCAAGCAGTCGGAAGTCGATTTCGAAGCGTCCCTGGAGGCGCTGGAAAAGCTTGTGGAGCGCATGGAATCCGGAGACCAGCCCCTGGAAACGGCCCTGCAGGACTTCGAGAAAGGCATCAAGCTGGTCCGTAGCTGCCAGGCTGCGCTGGAAAGCGCGGAACTGCGCGTCAAGCAGCTGGTGGAGAAGAACGGTGGCAGCTCGCTTGAGGTACTGGACGGCGAAGGCGACGACTGAACCGCGTTTTTGCCTGTCAATCCGGGTTTTTCGCATCTTATCGGCGAATTTCGCCCCCTTAACTCGACGAGCAACTCAGGTATAATACCCATCCCCCACGACTTCGGACCGACCCGAAGTCACCCAGTCCCGATTGGAGACCAGCTAAATGAGTGCAAGCAAGCAGGCAAGCGCTGCGACCATTGCCGATGTCCAAGGCAGCGAAGACACGCGCCGCATCCCCATCAACCAGGTTGGCATCAAGGACATTCGCCATCCGGTTCGGGTCAAGGACCGCAGCGGCGGCGAACAGCACACCATCGCCACTTTCAACATGTACGTGGACCTGCCGCACAATTTCAAAGGCACCCACATGTCCCGCTTCGTGGAGATCCTCGAGAACCACGAACGCGAGATCACGGTGGATTCCTTCAAGGAAATGCTGGCCGAAATGACCGAGCGCCTCGAGGCCGAAAAAGGCCACATCGAGATGCGCTTTCCGTATTTCGTCAGCAAGGCAGCACCCAAGTCGGGCGTCACTTCGTTGATGGATTACGACGTCGCCCTGATCGGCGAGCGCTGCGGCGACAGGACGGAGCTGGAAATCAAGGTCATCGTGCCAGTCACCAGCCTGTGCCCCTGCTCCAAGAAGATTTCGGACTACGGCGCCCACAACCAGCGCTCGCATGTCACCGTGCGTGCCCGGGTTCGCGGCTTTGTCTGGATCGAGGAACTGATCGACCTGGTCGAAGAAGAGGCAAGCTGCGAGCTCTACGGCCTGCTGAAACGTCCGGACGAGAAATATGTGACGGAGCGCGCTTACGACAATCCCAAGTTCGTCGAAGACATGGTGCGTGACGTGGCTGTGCGACTGAACAACGATGACCGCATCGCTTCCTATGTGGTGGAGTCGGAAAACTTCGAATCAATCCACAATCACTCGGCCTACGCCCTCGTGGAAAAGAACAAGGACGCATCGTAATCCCCCGGGCCAGCGGCCTGAAAATGAAAAAGCCCGGCAACTGCCGGGCTTTTTTACATGCGGCGAGAGTCAGCCGCGCTGCGAGAGCTTTTCGTTGGTGCGTGCCAGCCTGTCGATCAGCGTATTGACGAACACCTTGTTGAACTTCAGCTGCGCATCTGGCGAAGCCCGTTCGATCGCCTGCTGGTTCAGGCAGAGCACTGACACGCTACCGCGAGCCCGCACGGTTGCGGTGCGCTCGACGCGACCATTGAAGCCCATCTCGCCGAACACGTCACCTTCGGTCAGCACGCCCAGCTCGGTGTCGTTCTTCCAGACCGATACATCACCGGACACGATGACAAAGAAGCTGTCATCCTCCTCGCCTTCGGTGATGATGTTCTGGCCACTGGCGTACTGTTTCCATTCGCCAGCCCGCAATACATCCTGCAGCTCTTCATCCTCGAACAGCGAGAAGAACTTGAGATCCCTGGTCAGGCGAAAACGTTCCTCTTCCGGCAATTCCTGCGTGGCCTCGCTGATCTCGTCGAAAATGTAGGCCAGGTCACCGGCGATATCGAGACCGGTCTGGTATCGCTTGCGCGGATCCTTGCGCATGCAGCGCATGACGACACGAGACAGGATTTCAGGCAGGTCCGGCCGATACTCGCTGACCGGCACCGGATTGTCCTTGAGGATCTTGTGGGTAAGCTCGTTCAACGTGGATGCGTAATATGGCGACATGCCGGTCAGGAGCTCGTACACACTGACACCCAGTGAATAAAGGTCTGTCTGGTTGCCGACGCTCTCGCCCCGAATCTGTTCGGGCGACATGTAACGCGGCGTCCCGATGGTGCCCAGCAGCTCGACATCCTTGATGCCGGACGACTTGGCTATGCCGAAATCGACAATCAGGGTGTGACCACGGGAGTTCATCAGGATATTGGCCGGCTTGATGTCCCTGTGAACCACGCCATTCGAATGGGCATAATCCAGCGCCTTGGCGGCCGAGAAAAATATCTCCACCACCTTCTCCAGCGGCAGCAGGTTGCTGTTCTTCGCAAAATTCGAAAGGGGCTGGGTGTCCGGGAGGTATTCCATGACCACGTAGCGCTGCCCTTCTTCCTCGCCAGCATCGTGTATCGGCAGGATGTTCGGATGCTTCAGCTGCCCCGCCAGGTGGGCCTCATTGAAGAACAGCTTGGATTGCAGGTTGGCCTGCTGCGGCGAGAGCTCGTCGTCGCCGTAATAGATCTTGATCGCGACCTCGCGGTCCTCGAAGGGGTCCTTGCCCAGGTAGACCATGCCGGAGCTGCCACGCCCGAGCTCCTTCTTGAGGCGGTACTTGCCCAGCTTCTTCGGCATCCTGGTCGGAGCTTTCTTGCCGGCGGCAGCCTGCGGCGCCTGGCCCTCGGGCATGGGCTGGGTTCCGGCCTGCATCGGGCTGGTTTTCTGCGAGGGCTCCATTGGCCGGGTTTTCCTGTCCGCCATTACTTGTCTTCCTTCACCACTCGCTCGCTGGTCCGGGTCAACCGCTCGATCAGGGTCTTGAGAAAGACCTTGTGGAAACGAAGCTGGCATTCCATGGATGCCTGGTCGATCAGGGTCGAGTTGATCCTCATCACCGCCACGCCATTGTCGGATACCACGGTCGCCGTGCGTTCCGTCTTAGAAAGATAGCCCATCTCGCCGAAACAATCGCCTTCCTTCAGGCGACCGAGCATCTTGCCGTCCTTGGTGACGTTGACCTCACCGGACACGATAATGAAGAAGGAGTCGTCGATCTCGCCCTCGACGATGATTGATTCGCCCTTGTCATGGGTTTCCCACTTCGAGGCATTCAGCACCTCCCAGACTTCCGGGTAGGTGAACTCCCTGAAGAATTCGAGCTTGCGAACCATGCTGAAGCGTTCCTGCTCGGTCACTTCCTTGGCCTGCTTGCCCAGGTCGTTGAATGCGCGCGTCAACGCTACCGACATTTCCATTGCCGTCTTGTAGCGCTTGGACCGGTCCTTCGCCATCGCCTTCTCGACTATCGCCTCCAGCGAGGGCGGCGTCTCGGATCGCAAGCGATGCACAGGCAGTGGCGTTGCATACAGCACCTGGTGAACCAGGCGCGACAGGTTCTCTCCATAGTAGGGTCGCTTGCCGGTCAACAATTCGTACATCAGCACGCCGAGCGAATAGACATCGGCCTGGTTGCTGACTTTCTCTTCGCGCAACTGCTCCGGCGCCATGTAGCTGGGCGAGCCGACCAGACCGGACATCGGTGTCAGCTCGATGTTGTCGTTCTGGGCGATGCCGAAATCGACGATCCTGACATCACCTTCGCCCGTCATCATGATATTGCTGGGCTTGATGTCGCGGTGGATCACGCCCTTGCGATGGGCATAATCCAGCGCCTTGGCACACTTGAAGGAGACCTCGACGATCTTCCGTATCGGCAGGAGATTCTGTGGCTCGCAGAATGTCGACAGTGGCTTGGCACCACGCACGTATTCCATGACCACGTAGCACTGACCATCTTCCTCGCCGGCATCGTAGATCGGCAGGATGTTCGGATGGTTCAACAGGCCCGACATGTGCGCTTCGTTGAAGAAGACCTTGCGCCGGCTGCGCGCCTGGTCCTCGGACAGGCCCTCGCCGATGTTGTACAGCTTCAAGGCGACATCGCGCTGATTGTAGGGATCGTGGCAGAGGTAGACCGTACCCGAACCGCCCTTGCCGAGCTCGCGGGTAATGATGTACTTGCCGAGTTTCTCGATCTTCATTGTCGTCCTGATACCCGGCCTGGAACTGGCCGGCTTGCCATGATTCATTGAAAAATCGTCAGTACGTACTGCACGATCCGCAGCAAAGCCGCTGCGTAAACAGCTGCAAGGATATCATCCAGCATGATTCCCAGCCCGCCAGCAACGTCACGATCCAGGCGCTTGATGGGCCAGGGCTTGGCGATATCGAACAGGCGGAAAGCAAGGAATCCGCCAAGCAGCCACGGCCAGTCGCCGCCGAGGCCGGCCGTCGGTGCCAGCAACATCGTCAGCCACAGGCCGACGAATTCGTCCCAGACGATACCACCGTGATCGTGAACACCCAGCATCCCGGCACTGCGACCGCACAGCCAGATACCGACCACCATCGCTGCAACGACCACTCCGACCTGCCACCACGCGGGCAGCATGGCGATGCCGAGCCAGGCAGGCACGGCCGCCAGCGTGCCGACCGTACCGGGCGCTACCGGTGCGAGGCCGCTGCCGAAACCGAAGGCCAGGAAATGCACTGGCGAACGGAAAACCGTGCCTGCGGGAATGCGTTGGCCCTTCATGAAACCACCCTCAAGATCCATCCTGGAAATGATCCCAGCCACCCAGCTCGGCGGCCGCTCGCTGCTCGCCATCCAGCTGCACGCTGACTGCCTCGCCGGCAGCAACAACTTCACCGAACACGGTGTACTCCTGCCCTGCGCCTGTCAGCGCAGCCTCTATCCTGTCGGCATCAGCGGGCGCGAAGGTGAAACACAGCTCGTAATCGTCACCACGGAACAAGGCATCGGTGTCGATGCCATCGCGCGGCAGTGCATCGGCATCCAGCCGCGCCCCGACGTCGCTGGCGGCGGCAATGTGCGCAAAGTCGGCAACCAGCCCATCGGAGACGTCGATGCAGGCTGTCGCCAGCCCGCGCAGCGCGATGCCCGCCTCGACCCGAGGCGTCGGCCACAGCCATGCCTTGTTCAATTCTTCCGGAATGGCCTTGCCCTCACGCCACAGCACCAGGGCGGTTGCCGCACGTCCTGGCCTTCCTGTTACGGCAACCAGGTCGCCGACGCATGCACCGCTGCGCGTCAGGGCGCTGCCCTCGGGCACCTCGCCCAGCAATGTCACGGCAATGTTCAATGGACCTCGCGTGGTATCCCCGCCAGCGAGCGCCACGTGGTGTTCGCGTGCCAGCTCGAAAAAACCGCGCGAGAATTCACCCAGCCAGGCTTCGTCACTTTCCGGCAGGGTCAGGTTCAGGAAAGCATATTTCGGCCGGGCGCCCATCGCCGCCATGTCCGACAGGTTCACCGCCAATGCGCGATGACCGATCGCAGCCGGACCGGCATCGTCGGGAAAATGACGACCGGCCACCAGGGTGTCGGTGACCACGATCTGGGAACAGCCAGGTGTCGGCGCGAAGACCGCACCATCATCACCGATGCCGAGCTGCAAGGACGCATCGGCCGTCGACGCTGCCGGATCGGCAAACCACTTGCGGATGAGTTCGAATTCACCGGGCATGGGAAGAGCCCGCGGCCTCAGCGGCCGGCGGCTTTGACTTCCAGCTTGCGCAGCGAAGCGGCCGCCTTGTCGAGAATGGCGTTGATGAACTTGTGGCTCTCGGCAGCACCGAACTTGCGGGCCAGGTCGACCGATTCATTCAGCACGACCCGGTAAGGCACCTCGATGCGGTGCTTGAGTTCGAACACACCGACCAGCAGCACCGCGCGTTCCACGGGGTCGAGCTGCGCCAGCGGACGATCGAAGAATTCCTCGATGACGGCGAGCAGCTCCTTCTCCTCGGCAATCACCTGTTCCAGCAGTTCACGGAAATATTCGCCATCGACACGGGCGTAATCCTGGTTCTCCTCGAACTGATGGAGAATGACTTCCCAGTCATCGGCACTGATCTGCCACTGGTAGATCGCCTGCATGGCAAGTCGCCGTGCCAGCGAACGGGCGCGGGTTTCCTTGCTCTTTGCAATCTCGGCCTTGCGAGCCGGGTTGTTGGTGTCGCTGCTCACGATCAGGACAGCGCCTGCATCAGGCCGGCCATTTCGATGGCGGTGACCGCAGCTTCAGCGCCCTTGTTGCCGGCCTTGGTGCCGGCGCGCTCGATGGCCTGCTCGATGGTATCGGTGGTCAGGACGCCGAAGGCAACCGGCACACCGGTGTCATTCGCAGCCTGCGAGCAGGACTTGGCGCACTCGCCGGCAACGAAATCGAAATGCGGCGTGGCACCGCGGATGACCGCACCGAGCGCGATGACGGCAACGTAGTCATTCGAGGCACAAAGGCGACGTACCACCGGGCCCATTTCGAACGCACCCGGGACCTGTACCAGGGTGATGTCGGCATCTGCCACACCATGGCGCTGCAGGGTGTCGATTGCGCCGTTGACCAGGCTGTCGACGATGAAGCTGTTGAAGCGACCTGCCACGATGGCGAAACGGCCCTTCACGCCGGTCAGCTTGCCTTCGATTTTCTTGATGCCAGACATCATTCTCTTCCTAAGTGTCTAATCTTTCTGGAATTTCGGACCGCCTATTGTAGGGGCTAGGCCGTCCGAAAACCATCAAATCGTTGAACAGCAGCACCCTGGATCACTCGGAATCCACGTATTCGACCACTTCCAGTCCGAAACCGGAGATACCCTGCATGCGCTTGGGCGCCGACAGCACCCGCATCTTGCGCACGCCCAGGTCGTGCAGGATCTGGGCGCCGACGCCGTAGGTGCGCAACACCTCGTCACCCGAACTGCCGGCGGCGGCATCGTCGCCACTGGACTCGCCGCCGTTGGCGAACAGCTCGGCCAGCTGGCCGGGGTTTTCATCCGGCCGGAGAATGACCAGCACGCCGCCCTCGTCGGCAATGCGCTTCATGGCATCGCGCAACGGCCAGCCCAGCGATTTCCAGTTCAGGCCGAGCACGTCGCCAAGCGTGTCCTGCAGGTGCACGCGCACCAGCGTCGGCTCGTCGGCCTTGATGTCGCCGCGGGTCATCGCGAAATGCACCGTGCGATTGATGTGATCCTCGAAGCAGGCAACCTTGAATTCGCCGAACTCGGTGTTGACCGTCTTCTCCTGGATGCGCTCGACCGTGGTTTCCTTTTCCATGCGGTAGCGAATCAGGTCAGCGATGGTGCCGATCTTGAGATCGTGCTCCTTGGCGAACTTCCGGAGATCCGGCAGGCGCGCCATGGTGCCGTCATCGTTCAGGATCTCGACAATCACGGCAGCAGGCTCGCAATCGGCCAGCCGTGCCAGGTCGCAACCGGCTTCGGTGTGACCGGCGCGGCTGAGCACGCCACCCGGCTGTGCCATCAGCGGGAAAATGTGCCCGGGCTGAACCAGGTCTTCGGCGCGCGCGCCATCGGCAACGGCCGTCAGCACGGTATGCGCACGATCGTGCGCCGAAATGCCGGTGGTCACGCCCTCCGCTGCTTCGATGGATACCGTGAAGTTCGTGCTCTGCTGCTCGTTGGTCGCCGAAACCATCAGTGGCAGGCGCAACTGGCGGCAACGTTCCTGCGTCAGGGTCAGGCAGATCAGGCCGCGACCGTTGCGCGCCATGAAGTTGATGTCTTCCGGACGCACCCTGTCGGCTGCCATGATGAGGTCGCCTTCGTTTTCGCGATCCTCGTCATCCATCATGATGACCATCTTGCCATTGCGGATATCCTCGAGAATGTCCTCAATGCGATCCATAACGTCTTCCTCGTTTCAGTATTTGCTCAAGAGTCGATGACTTGATATCGACAATGGCTCATTCGTCGGCAAAGCCGTGCCGACGCAAAGTATCCAGTGTGATGCCTGCCGGTGCTTCATCACCTGCCTGCAGCAGGCGCTCCAGGTAGCGCGCGATCACGTCGACTTCCAGGTTGACGCGGTCACCCGGCTGCTTCGCATGCAGGTTGGTATGCTCCCAGGTGTGCGGCACGATGTTCACGTCGAAGCGATTGCCATCGACGCCGTTCACCGTGAGGCTGATGCCGTCGATGGTGATGGAGCCCTTCTTCGCGATGTAATGCGCAATGTCATCCGGTGCTTCGAAGACCAGCCGCCAGGAACGGGCTTCCTCGGCCAGCTCCACGAGCCTGCCCATGCCATCGACATGACCGCTGACCATGTGGCCACCGAAGCGATCGCCGACCTGCATGGCCGGCTCGAGGTTGACCCGATCACCGACCTTCAGGTCACCGATGGTGGTCAGGCGCAGGCTTTCCTTCGAGACATCAGCGACAAGTTTCTGCCGCGGATCTTCGATAGCAGTCAGGCAACAACCATTCACGGCAATCGAATCGCCGATCCCGTGCTTATCATTGGCAAGCTCGCCGAGGTCCACCGTCACACGCACGTCTCCGCCGCGCTGTTCGATCGCCTCGACCTTGCCCAGGGCCTGGATGATCCCGGTGAACATGCCCTACTCCTTTTCCTGCATGACGCGTGAAGCCGGACGCATCATCATGCGCAGGTCGCCACCGACCTGGCTGACATCATCCACCGCAAAGCGCAGGCGGTCGGCAAGCGCATCGAGCCCGGGCAGCACCGCCAGCGGCTTCGCCGCATCACCCAGGAACACCGGGGCCTGGTACAACACCACTTCGTCGACGAGGTCGGCCGTCAACAAGGCGCCACCCAGCGTCGCACCCGCTTCGACCCACAGCTCGTTGTGTTCCAGTTCCGCCAGCCGGCTCATCAGCGTCGGCAGGTCGACGCGGCCATTGGCATCCGCCTTGAGGATTTCCACTTCCGCACCGGCCGCTTCCAGCGCACTGCGTTTCTGCGCGTCGTCTTCGACGGCGAAAATGCGCACCTTGGTATCGAGTGCGAGCACTTCCGCATCGACTGGCGTACGCAGGGTCGAATCCAGGATCAGGCGCTCTGGCTGGCGCGGCACGTCGTCGAGGCGCACATTCAGGCGCGGATTGTCGGCCAGAACGGTTTCGACACCCGTCAGGATGCCGCTGGCTGCGGAGCGCCAGTGCTGCACGTCGGCGCGTGCCACCTCGCCGGTGATCCATTTCGATTCACCCGAGGCCATGGCCGTGCGGCCATCGAGACTCGCCGCGATCTTCAACCGCGTCAGCGGACGGCCTTCGGTCATGCGCTTGATGAAGCCCGGGTTCAGCTTGCGTGCCTCGGCTTCCATCAGGCCGACCTCGACTTCCACGCCGGCACCGCGCAGTGCGTCGATGCCCTTGCCGGCCACCTTCGGGTTCGGGTCCTGCATGGCAATGACCACACGCGCCACACCCGCATCCAGCAGGGCCTTGGTACACGGCCCGGTCCTGCCCTGGTGGGCGCAGGGCTCGAGTGTCACGTAAGCAGTCGCACCCCGAGCTGCATCGCGCGCTTCTTCCAGCGCGACGATTTCCGCATGCGGGCCACCGGCCTTTTCATGCCAGCCCTCGGCGACCTGCGCACCATCCTTCGCCAGCACGCAGCCGACGCGAGGATTGGGATGGGTGCTCATGACACCGCGCACGGCCAGGCGAATGGCCTGCACCATGCATTCGTTATCGAATGTGTCGAAACGGTCCGACATGTTGCTCCCGGATTATCTTGAGAATGTGACTCAGCTGTCGTCGCCGAGCAGCGAGATCTGTTTCTTGCGGATGGCTTCCCGCAGCGGCTCGTTCTCCAGTCGCTCGATTTCCTCGCGGAAGGCGTTCACGTCCTGGAAGCTGCGATAGACCGAGGCAAAACGCACGTAGGCCACCTGGTCGAGTTCGCGAAGTTCGTCCATCACCCACTCGCCCACCTGCCGGGATTTCACTTCCCGCTCGCCGGTGGAACGCAGCTTGTGGGTGATGCGTGCCAGCGCCGCTTCCACCGCCTCGGTGCTGACGGGACGTTTTTCCAGCGCCCGCATCAGGCCGGTCTGCAGTTTCTGTTCGTCGTAAGGCTGGCGCGTGCCATCACCCTTGATGATGCGCGGCATGACGAGTTCCGCGGATTCGAAGGTCGTGAAGCGTTCGCCGCAGTCCGTGCATTCACGCCGGCGGCGCACCTGCATGCCCTCGCTGGCCAGCCGCGAGTCGATGACCTTGGTCTCCTCGTGGCTGCAGAAAGGGCAATACATGGATCAGGTTCCGTTCAGACCGAGAACTGCATGTGTTCCGGGTAGACCGGGAACTTCTTGCACAGCGCCTTGACCGCTTCGCGGGTCTCGGCGATGACTTTCTCGTCGCCCTTGCTGTCGATGACATCGGCAATCCAGCTCGAGATCTGCTCGAACTCGGCCTTGCCGAAGCCGCGGGTCGTGCCCGCCGGCGTGCCAATGCGCAGACCGGAGGTGACGAACGGCGATTGCGGGTCGTTCGGCACGGTGTTCTTGTTGACCGTGATGTAGGCATCACCCAACCACGCATCCGCATCCTTGCCGGTGATGCCCTTGTCGACCAGGTCGATCAGGAACAGGTGATTGTCCGTACCGCCACAGACGATCTTGTATCCGCGATCCTGCAAGGTCGCGACCATGGCGCGCGCATTGGCAACCACCTGTTGCTGGTATTCCTTGAAGCCCGGCTCCAGCGCTTCCTTGAACGCCACGGCCTTGGCCGCGATGACGTGCATGAGCGGACCGCCCTGCGTGCCCGGGAATACCAGCGAATTCAGTTTCTTTTCGATCTCGGCGTTCTCGCGCGCCAGGATGATGCCACCGCGCGGACCGCGCAGGGTCTTGTGGGTGGTCGAGGTCACGACATCGGCATGCGGCACCGGGTTCGGGTATTCGCCCGCCGCAATCAGGCCCGACACGTGCGCCATGTCGACAACCAGGTAGGCACCGACTTCCTTGGCAATCGCGGCGAACTTCTCCCAGTCCATGACGCGGGAATAAGCGGAGAAACCGGCCACGATGACTTTCGGCTTGTGCTCGCGAGCGAGCGCGGCAATTTCCTCGTAATCCAGCTCGCCGGTTTCCGGGTTGATGCCGTACTGCACGGCATTGAAAATCTTGCCGGAGAAATTCGGCTTGGCGCCATGGGTCAGGTGACCACCATGGTCCAGGCTCATGCCCATCAGGGTGTCGCCCGGCGACATCAGCGCCAGGAACACCGCGGCATTCGCCTGCGAGCCGGAGTGCGGCTGGACGTTGGCGTAGTGCGCGCCGTAAAGCTGCTTGACGCGCTCGCGCGCCAGTTCTTCGGCAACGTCGACGAATTCACAGCCACCGTAGTAGCGCTTGCCCGGGTAACCCTCGGCGTACTTGTTGGTCATGACCCCGCCCTGGGCTTCCAGCACGCGCGGCGAAGCGTAGTTCTCGGAAGCAATCAGCTCGATGTGCTCTTCCTGGCGCTGGCGCTCGTTCTGCATCGCGCCGAAAAGCTCGTCATCGAATCCCTGGATGGTCATGTCCTGGCTGTACATGCTGGCTGGCTCCCTTGTTGAAGGCCTTGTTGAGAATATGGCGCTGTGGCGCGGCCCGCTGCACCGCACAGGGCTGGCGAGCGAGGCCGAAATTGTAACGTAAGCACGGGGTAAGGCCCACACCAAAGCGGGTCAATTTGCAGCGGAAAGGCGCATGTTTGCTGGCTTTTGCCGCTTTTCGTCGGAGCTGATGCCTGGCCTGCCCTCAGCCGGCGGCAGCGGCCTTTCGGCTGGCGGCCAGCATCGCAGCGACCACCTCGTTCCAGGCCGCGGCGAGATTGGCCCGGTTGTAGCCGCCTCCGCCCAGCCCGAGGATCCGGCCGGGGCAATGTTTCGCCGCCAGTGCCATCAGCTCGCGGGCGGCAAAGCCATGGTCCGCGGGCTCGAAGGCCAGCTGGGTGATCGGATCGCCGGCCACGGAATCCGCCCCGCACTGGAAAATGATGAAATCGGGCGCCGCCTTTTCCATGAATGGCGCGGCTTCGGCCCAGGCCGCCCGAAAGGCTGCCGAGTCGGCCCCGGCCGGTAATGGCAGGTTCAGCTTGGTGCCCTCGGCCTCGCCCGTGCCGCGCTCGTGGGCATGTCCGGTGCCGGGATAGAGCGTGGCCGCTTCCTGGTGGGTATCGACGATCCAGACATCGGGATCGTCTTCATAGGCATAGAAAACACCGTCGCCATGGTGGGCGTCGATGTCGACGTACAGGATGCGCTTCAGGCCGTAGTGGCTACGCAGTTTCTCGATCACCACGCCGATGTCGCTCAGGGCGCAGAAGCCGGCGGCATGGTCACGACCGGCATGGTGCAAGCCACCGATGGGGAGGAAGGCCGCCGCCAGCGAACCTTCGACCAGCATCTCGGCGGCCCGCAAGGCGGCACCGACGACGGCATGGGCCGCAGCCGGGATATGGGAAAGGGCCGGCGTATCGCCCATGTCGAGGTAGCCCCCGTCACGGGCACAACGGTCTCGCAGGAAATCCAGGTAGTCACCACCGTGGAACAGTTCCACGTCCAGCCGATTGGCCGGGTGCGCGGGCAACATCAGGACGTCTCGATCCAGTCCCCGCGCCTTGAACTCGGCCAGGAAGGCATCCTGGCGATCAGGCCCGAAGGGATGATCGTCACCGAAACCATAGGCGGCGGTGTCCTTGCTGCAGAAAATGGCGACATGTTCCATGCCCGTATCCTAATAAGATGTGTTGAAGACAGCCAGCGGGCAGCCCTGTGACAGCACGGTACGGATGGTATGCTGCTTGTTCATGCTTTTCAGAGCGCACCATCTCAGGAGGTCGGGTGAGCAGGAACAAACGGATTGCCGTGGGCTGGCGCGAGTGGCTGGCCCTGCCCGAGCTGGGCATCGACCGCATCAAGGCAAAAATCGACACCGGCGCGAGAACCTCCGCATTGCACGCCTTCGACCTCGAGTTCCTTCCGCCGCGCGACGGCAAGGACTGGGTGCGTTTCGGCATGCACCCCGTGCAAGGCGACACCGACACGGTACTCTACTGCGAAGCCGAGGTGATCGATCGCCGGCAGGTCACCGACTCCGGCGGTCACCAGGAAGAGCGTCCCGTCATCAAGACCTTGCTCAAACTGGGTGATGACGAATGGCCCATCGAGCTGACCCTGACCGGCCGCGACAACATGCGCTTTCGCATGCTGCTGGGCCGTACCGCGATGCGCGGCCGCCTGAATGTGCGGCCTGACAAGTCATTCATGACGCGGCCCTCGCTGAGCGAAGACGATGCCGCCAATGAAGCCGACAACATGCTGGAAGAAGATTAAAACCAAGAACTGAAAGGTATTCACCATGGCCAACGAACTGAAAATCGCGATCCTGTCGCGCAACAAGAAACTCTACTCGACGCGCCGCCTGATCGAAGCCATCGAGTCACGTGGCCACTACGCGCGCGTGATCGATCCGCTGCGCTGCTACATGAACATTGCCGCGCACAAGCCCGAGATCCACTATCGCGGCGAGAAGCTCGAATCCTTCGACGCGGTGATCCCTCGCATTGGCGCGTCCATCACCTTCTACGGTACTGCCGTGCTGCGCCAGTTCGAGATGATGGGCGTGTTCCCGCTGAACGAATCGGTGGCGATTTCCCGCTCGCGCGACAAGCTGCGCTCCATGCAGTTGATGTCGCGCAAGGGCATCGGCCTGCCGGTCTCCGGGTTTGCCCACAGCCCGGACGATACCAAGGACCTGCTGAACCTGGTCGGTGGCAACCCGGTGGTGCTGAAGCTGCTGGAAGGCACCCAGGGCATGGGTGTGGTGCTGGCGGAAACCCGCAAGGCCGCAGAATCCGTCATCGATGCCTTCCGCGCCCTGAAGAGCCACTTCCTGGTGCAGGAATTCATCAAGGAAGCCGGCGGCAGCGACCTGCGCTGCCTCGTCGTCGGTGACAAGGTTGTCGCGGCCATGCAGCGCACCGCCGCTTCTGGCGAGTTTCGTTCCAACCTGCATCGTGGCGGCAGCGCCCAGCTGGTCAAGATCACGCCCGAAGAACGCGCCGTCGCCAAGCGCGCCGCCAAGACCATGGGACTGAATGTCTGTGGTGTCGACCTGATGCGTTCCGCCCACGGTCCGGTGGTGCTGGAAGTGAATTCCTCGCCCGGTCTCGAAGGCATCGAAGGTGCAACCGGCAAGGATGTCGCCGGCCTGATCACCAAGTTCATCGAAGAACACGGCAAGAAAGGCAAGACTCGCACCAAGGGAAGCCGCGGCTAATGGTCAAGCGCCATCGCAACACGACGTTCCAGATCGAAGGCAACAGCATCGCACCGGGCGAGCGCGCCAGTTTCAACCTGCCGCTGTCCACGCACTACACCAACGCACCGGTCGAAGTGCCATTCCGGGTCATCAATGGTCGCCAGGCCGGTCCGACCCTGTTCATCTCGGCAGCCGTGCACGGCGACGAACTGAATGGCATCGAGATCATCCGTCGACTGATGGCGACCCCTGCCCTGCGCCGCATGAAAGGCGCGCTGCTGGCAGCGCCGATGCTCAACGTGCTGGGCGTGATGCACAAATCGCGCTACCTGCCGGACCGTCGCGACCTGAACCGGGCCTTTCCCGGCTCGCCAGAGGGCAGCATGGCATCGCGACTGGCCAATCTCTTTACCGAGCATGTCCTGAGCCGGGCGCAATACGGTATCGACCTGCATACCGCGGCGATTCACCGCGATAACTTTCCGCAGATCCGTGCCGACCTCGATGACGAGGAGACGTTCGAACTCGCCAAGGCCTTTGGCGCACCCGTGATGCTGAACGCCGGCACGCCGCTGGGCTCCTTGCGTGGCGCCGCGGTCGAACGAGGCGTCAAGGTCATGGTGTACGAGGCGGGTGAGGCATTGCGCTACGACGACACGGCGATACGTGCCGGCGTGAACGGCATTCTCGGCGTGATGCGCGCACTGGGCATGCTGCCGCCTTCGCGCTCCAAGAAGAAAAAACACGAACCGATGGTGGCGCGCTCCTCAAGCTGGGTGCGCGCCAATGCTTCCGGCATGCTCCGACCGCTGGCGGCGCTCGGTTCGGCGGTCAAGCGCGGCCAGTTGCTGGGTCGCATCACCACCCCGTTCCGCGATGACGAAATCGACGTCAAGGCGCCATTTGGCGGCATTATCATCGGCCGCACGAACATTCCGCTGATCCACGAGGGCGAGGCCATGTTCCACATCGCCCGCTTCGAAAAGCCGGGCGAGCTCGACGAGCGCCTGGAAAACCTCAAGTCCACCTTCGCCGACGACGACCCGCTGACGACGTCCGAGCCGCCCATCGTCTGACGGCAGTCCAGCCAAGTTGGCTGATCCGCCTTGGAATCCCGGCCCTCAGGCCTGATAATCCGCGGCTTGAACCTCATTTGAAGCCAGACGGAGCATTCCATGGCGCAATACGTCTACACCATGAACCGCGTGGGCAAGGTCGTGCCTCCCAAGAAGCACATCCTGCGCGACATTTCCCTGTCCTTTTTCCCCGGTGCCAAGATCGGCGTGCTGGGCCTGAACGGCGCGGGCAAGTCCACCCTGCTGCGCATCATGGCGGGCATCGACACGGACATCGAAGGCGAAGCCCGTCCGCAGCCCGGCATCAACATCGGTTACCTGCCACAGGAGCCGCAGCTGGACGAAACCAAGGACGTGCGCGGCAATGTCGAAGAAGCCATGTCGGAAATGCTGGACGCGCAAAAGGAACTCGAAGCGGTCTACGCCGCCTATGCCGAACCCGATGCGGATTTCGACGAACTGGCCAAGAAGCAGGCCCAGCTCGAGAACAAGTTGCAGGCCGAGGGCGGCCACAACATCGAGCACCAGCTGGAAGTCGCGGCCGAAGCGCTGCGCCTGCCGCCCTGGGATGCCGATGTGACCAAGCTCTCCGGCGGTGAGCGCCGCCGCGTGGCGCTGTGCAAACTCCTGCTCTCGCGTCCCGACATGTTGCTGCTGGACGAGCCGACCAACCACCTCGACGCCGAGTCCGTCGCCTGGCTGGAACGCTTCCTCGAGGAATACCCGGGCACCGTCGTGGCGGTGACCCATGATCGCTACTTCCTCGACAACGTCGCCGGCTGGATTCTCGAGCTCGACCGCGGCCACGGCATTCCTTACGAAGGCAACTATTCCTCCTGGCTGGAACAGAAGGAAAAGCGCCTGGAACAGGAAGAGAAAGCCGAGACCGCGCATCGCAAGGCCATGAAGGAAGAGCTGGAGTGGGTGCGCCAGAACCCCAAGGGCCGCCAGGCCAAGTCCAAGGCGCGTGTCCAGCGCTACGAGGAACTGGCGTCCAAGGACTTCCAGAAGCGCAACGAAACCCAGGAACTCTACATCCCGCCAGGCCCGCGCCTCGGCGACCTGGTGGTCGAAGCCAAGGGCGTGAAGAAATCCTTTGGCGACCGGCTCCTTTATGAAGACCTGAATTTCTTCCTGCCGCCGGGCGGCATTGTCGGCGTCATCGGCCCCAACGGTGCCGGTAAGACGACCCTGTTCCGCATGATCACTGGCGAGGAAAAGCCGGATGAAGGCGAGCTGCGTATCGGCGAGACCGTCGAGCTGGCCTACGTCGACCAGTCGCGCGACGCGCTGGATGGCAAGAAGACGGTCTGGGAAGAAATCTCCGAAGGCCAGGACATCATCCAGGTCGGCAGTTACGAAACCCCGTCGCGTGCTTACGTGGGTCGCTTCAACTTCAAGGGCCAGGACCAGCAGAAGCGCATCGGCGACCTCTCGGGTGGCGAGCGCAATCGCGTGCATCTCGCCAAGCTGCTGCGTTCCGGCGGCAACCTGTTGCTGCTTGACGAGCCGACCAACGACCTCGACGTGGAAACCCTGCGTGCACTGGAGGAAGCCTTGCTGACCTTCGCCGGGTGTGCCGTGGTCATCTCCCATGACCGCTGGTTCCTGGATCGCACCGCGACCCACATCCTCGCCTTCGAGGGCGATTCGCAGGTGGTCTGGTACGAGGGCAACTACCAGGACTACGAGGAAGACCGCAAGCGTCGCCTCGGCGCCGAGGCCGACCAGCCGCATCGCATCAAGTACCGCAAGTTGAGCACTGGCTGATCAGCGGCTGCGACTCGCGTCAACGAAACCCCTGCTCTTGCAGGGGTTTTTTCTTGCCGCAATCCTTCCCTGCCTTTCGTTCTCAGTGGTTCTCCCGATTCTGCAGGGACCCATTACGTCGAAAATCGGCGCATTACTTCTGCTTACGGAGAACTGCGCATGCGTTTCCTGATTGCCTCGCTGGCCCTGTCACTGCTCGCCTCGATCACAGCCTGCAACTCCGGTGATTCCCGCGCCGACCCTGGCAGCGATCCTGAGAATCCTGGCGGCAGCGCTGTCGATTTCGGCAACACCCTGGTGGCCCCCGGCACCTGGCCGATCAGCGCATCGAGCACCCCGGACTGCATCCAGGATGGCTTCGGTCATCGGGAACTGGGCGGGAAGGACGATTTCCATCCGGGCGTGGACACCTGTGACGACAATCCGACCGACGTCGACGCCATCGCTGGCAATGACAACGATGATGAATCCGGATTTCCCATCCATGCGATCGCCGATGGGGTGATCAGCAAGGTCAGGACCTGGGACCCTCGCTGGGACGTCGACCCGAGCGCGTGCCCGAGCTTCTGCCGCCAGGGCAACTACCTGCTGGTCGAGCACCCGGTGCTGTCGGATGCATTCGGCGGGACCGTACAGACGCTCTACATGCACCTGTCCCAGGGGAGCATGGGATTTTCGGAAGCCGATGTCGGCAGCGCCATCACACGGGGTACCGTGCTGGGTCATGTCGGTCGCAGCGGCCAGGGTATCAACACGACCCACCTGCATTTCGGCCTGCTGGTCGGCAGCCACGCCGGGCAACAGAACAGGGAGAACTTTGCCAACCCCCTGCACCTGCTGCCCTATCCGAAATCCTCGGCAGCGGCCGTCGTGCTGTCCCGCGAAACCGATGCCAGCGTGTTCGATACCGGCGAGTGTCCGGCAAGCGAATCGGCAAACGACTTCCCGGTGCTGCGTGTCGCGCTGTCCATGGAATCGCCCGCGCTGGATCTAGGTCGACTGGAAGTCACGCCGAGCGGCTCCGACGAGACGATCGTCGTCGATCTCGTGGAACGCATCGGGGTGGGATCGGGGAATGTCGATGACTTTCAGCAGGGCTGCGTGGCAGTCGAAGTCGAGCCGTTCAACGAATCCATCCAGACCTACAACATCGCCTTCTTGCTGGGCGGCAACTGGGACAGGCAGACAGCCTTCGATGTCACCGTGATCGACATCCGTGGCAACGCCGTCAGGCAGGCACTGTCAAGCGGAAACTGACCACGATCAATTGGACGAGACGTACTTCTCCCGCCTCACATTGGCAATCGGAAAATCGAGTTCGCCACAAAATTCCGCAGCGGCATCGATCATGCCGGGATTGCCGCAGAGATAGACGACATCATGCCCCGGATCCAGCTGGATCTCTTCCAGGTGTTCCTGCACGTAACCCTTCCGATCGTTCGCGCCGGGCGCCTCCGGCATCGCCCGGCTGTAACAGGGGAAAAAGCGGAAGTTGTCGAATTCGGACTGCATGGCCGCGAAGTCTTCGCCATACAGCAGCTCCGCCGGGTTGCGCACACCCAGGTACAGGTCGACGGAAACCTTCGGGTCCGTGAGACGACGTCGCAGTTCCGGCAGGAAAGCGCGGTACGGCGTGACACCGGTACCGGTCGCCAGCAATACATAACGGCAATGCCCATCATCCTTCAACACGAACCGACCCGCCGGCCCGATCGCTTCCACGGCATCGCCGGGTTCCATCGCGAACAATCGCGTCGTTGCACGCCCGCCTTCGACGTGGGAAATGGCCAGCCTTGTCGTGTCATCGCCGCTCTCGGGGACCGTCGCTATGCTGTACGAACGTCGCAACAGCTTCTCGTCGGTCGGCAGCATGAGGGAGACAAACTGGCCAGGCTCGAACGGCAGGGGCTCGCCATCACGGCGCACGAAGGCCAGCTCTTTTACGCGAGGAGTGATCATCCTGGCGCTTTGCAGGACAAGTTCGAACTTCTTAACGGCCATGTTTCATCCCGGAATGTGGATTGCCAGCGGGGTCGCCAATTCTGCCACAGTCCGATGAGCTGTTCGATCGAGCGGTGCGAACGGCAGGAGAATTGCCTGCATGCGGGGCGCCTGAGGCCGTATACTGCGAAGTGACGAATCCACATCCAGACGGGGGTTAGCATGAAGTTCAGCAATCTCATCATGATAACGGGCCTGGCCGCATTGGCGCTGCCTGCCCAGGCAGCAGACATCGGCGTCGGCGCACGGGTCAGCACGCTGGGCATGACCTATGAAGCCAAGTTCGCCCTGACCGACCATTTCGCCTTGCGTGGTGGCATCAACCAGTACGATACGGATTACGAGGAAACCCAGGACGACATCACCTACGATTTCGATGCCGAATTCGACAGCACCCACCTGTTCCTTGATTACCACCCGTTTGCCGGGATGTTCCGCATCACGGGTGGCATCGTCGACAACGACTCGACGTTTATCGGCACGGGCACGTCGTCCGGCACCTACACCCTGAACGGCGTGTCCTACACCGGCGCGGAAGTCGGTACGCTGTCGGCTGGCTTCGGGCTGCAGGAGCAAGGCACCTACCTGGGCGTCGGCTGGGCAAGCGCGCCAAAGAGCTCGGGGCTCGGCTTCTCGGTGGATGTCGGCGTGGTGCTGCAGGACGGACCGCAGGCGCAGATCGTGTCCACCGGTGGCCTGCTGTCCAGCGATCCGACATTCCAGTCCAACGTGGACGCAGAAATCGCAGAGTTGAACCAGGACCTCGAGGAATTCGACACCTATCCGGTGGTGTCGATCGGTATCAGCTACACCTTCTGAACCGGCCGCTCGGCCGGGCCACGAAAAAAGACCGCCTCCGGGCGGTCTTTTTGCTGCTGTTCACCGGATCTTCCGGCTCGCCTCTGTCGCGAGACTGCCAAGAATGCCTTCCAGCATGTGCCTGGCCTTGCCGAAACGCTCGTCGTCCAGCGCAGCCCCGGGCTCGTTCTCGTCCATGTAGACTCGCTGGCACATCTCGATCTGCAGGGCATCGACGTCATCGCGTCGGCCGTAGGTATCGGTGATGTAACCACCCTTGTAGGGATTGTTGCGGACCACCTTCAGGCCCGCCGCTTCCATCAATTCATGCGTGCAGTCGATCAGCCAGTCAGCGCAGCTGTCTCCATCTCGATTGCCGAGATAGATCTCGTACTCGAGCTCGGGATGCACCTCGCTGGCCTTCGAGGCCACGCTGTGAAGATCCAGCAGGACACAGTGCCCGAACCTGGCCGCCGTCTCGTCCAGCAGTGCGTTCAACGCCTCGTGATAGGGAACATGGACCTGCGCCTTCCATTGATCGATTTCCTGCCGGGCCGGGTAGCTGTCCCAGATCACGTCTCCCCAGAACGTGCGTTCCGCGACGATGCCGGTCTCGAAACGCCCCGGATAAAGCGCTCGCGGCTCGGGCGGTCGATTCAGGTCGCAGAGAAAACGCGACCAGGTGGCGTGAATGCTGGTAACTCCCAGGCTCGGCAGAAAATCGTACAGGTGATGCAGGTGCCAGTCCGTCATCGGCAGGCTGCGGATATGATCACTTGTCCAGCGCTCCGGAATGCCATCAGGCACGTAGGTCCCGGTATGCGGAATGCTGCAAACCACCGGAATCGCATCAACCACCGGTTGGCGAATTTCAAACGCTCGCATCGTGTACCTCGTCTAGCGTCAAGTTCAAAGTGTGCCGAGCAACTGCTGCACGGTCGCCGCAAATTCGTCTGGCACCAAGGTCGGCATGATTTTCCGACCACCCACCCAGACGCCAACCACGTCGCGGCTGCTGCCGTTTACCAGCAACGCATCGACCATGGTCCTCGCAACATGTCCGGTAACGCCATGGGAACGCTCGTCAATGGCGATGATGTCGGCGAGGCGCCCTGCCTCCAGGCGGCCGGATTTCAAGCCGCTCGCTCGTGCACCTGCTTCCGCACAGTGTCGGTAGAGGCTGGTAAAGCCGTGTTCGTCAGCCAGCTGTGCACGCGCCTGGTTCTTCAAGCGCTGGCCGTATTCGAGCAGGCGCAATTCTTCGAAAACATCGATGCGGGCATTGGAATCGGAGCCAATCGCCAGCTCACCGCCCTGGCGGCCGAACCCCGTGGCATCGAACAGGCCATCGCCCAGGTAGGCTTCCGTCAGCGGACAGATGACCACTCGTGCACCGGCATCGAGCATCCGCTGTCGCTCGCCTGCATCGGCGTGCGTCGCGTGAACCAGGTTCCAGTGCTCGTCCAGCGTGATGGTGTCCGCCAGCAGGTTGATGGGGGTCTTGCCATGCGTGTCCCGGCAGTCAGTCACCTCGCGCTGCTGCTCCGCGATGTGAATGTGAATGGCCGCGTCGTCACCCAGGATCTGCCGCGAGCCGGCAACCAGCTCCTCCAGCAAAGACGGTGGCACTGCACGCAGGGAATGCGGGGCGATGCCGGCAGAGCGGATCGACACGGCTTCGACCATGGCGAGATAATCATCAACGCTCTCGAAAACGAATCGACGCTGCTCCGCGAGCGGTGCCTGCCCCCCACCTGGACCCGCACCCGCAGCCGCAAAGCCGGCGGTGAAATAGGCGACTGGCAGCAGACACAGGCGAATACCGGCATCCTCTGCAGCCTGGATAATCGCGTCTGCCATGGCCATGCTGTGCGTGCCATCGGGCAGATGGTGCAGGTAATGGAACTCTGCAACCGAAGTGAAACCGGCGGCCAGCATCTCGCCGTACGCCTGGCGCGCAATGACATGGAGCTGCTCTGGCGTGACATGCAGTGCCAGGCGGTACATGGCCTCTCGCCAGGACCAGAAGGAATCCTCGCCCCGTCGCGCCTCGCCGAAGCCGGCCAGCGCCCGCTGGAAGACATGACTATGGGCATTGGGCATGCCTGGCAGGGCCAGGTAGCCATCCCATTTCACGGCGCTCCGCTCGGCCGCCGGGATGGGGCGGATTTCCTGGATTACCCCCTGGCCATCCACATGCAGCTGCCGGTCAGGTAAGATGCCGTCCGGCGCCAGAATGTGCTGGAAATTCAGTATGCTGGCGGTCTGCTCGTTCATGGGCCGAAGTTTGGCAGAAAGCCGGGGCGGCGGCCATGTGCGGCGAATAATTAATCCGGGGCAAGCATGTACGACCTGATCATTCACAACGCTCGTGTTCACGGCATGACGGAGGGATCCGGCATTGCACAGACAGCAACGTCGCTCGCCATAAAGGACGGGCGCATTGCCGCGCTGGATGTCGCCGCGAGCAGCGATTCGGCCGAGCACGTCGACGCCCGTGATGCGGTCATCCTGCCGGGCTTCATCGACTGCCACACGCATGCCGTTTTTGCCGGCAACCGCATGCACGAACACAGCTTGAAGCTCGGCGGTGCGAGCTACGAGGAGATAGCCCGAGCTGGCGGCGGTATCGCCTCGACCGTGGCTGCCGTGCAGGCGGCCGATGCAAAGACACTGGCTGCAGAGTCCCTGCCCCGGCTCGATGCCCTGCTTCGCGAGGGCGTGACCACGATCGAGATCAAGTCGGGATACGGCCTGGCGACAGAGCATGAGCTCAAGATGCTGGAAGCCGTCGAATTGCTGCGCGGCAAGACGCCGCAGCTGCTGGTCAGCACCTTCCTGGGCGCGCATGCCATACCGAAGGACAGGAACAAGCAGGATTACCTGGACGAAGTCATCAACGACATGCTCCCGCTTGTCGCCGAACGCCAGCTGGCCGAAGCGGTCGACATCTTTGTCGAGAACATCGCCTTCGACCGCGCGGACCTCGAGCGCCTGTTCGATGCTGCACAGAAGCTCGGATTCAAGCTCAAAGCCCATACCGACCAGCTTTCGAACATGGGTGGCACCGCGGCAGCAGCCAGTTACAAGGCGCTGTCCTGCGAACACCTCGAATACACGGACCTGGCAGACATCAAGGCCATGGCGGCGGCGGGCAGTGTCGCCGTGCTGCTGCCGGGTGCTTTCTATTTCCTGAAGGAAACCCGCAAGCCGCCGATCGAGGGATTTCGCGAGGCGGGTGTGCCTTTCGCCGTCGCCACCGACCTGAATCCCGGCTCCTCGCCGGTTGCCAGCCTGCTGACGGCCATGCACATGAGCGCGATACTGTTCGGGTTGACGGTCGAGGAAGCACTGCTGGGTGTGACCCGGAACGCTGCCCGGGCACTGGGACGCGACGACATAGGCAGCCTGGACATCGGCATGCGCGCGGACCTGACCCTGTGGAATATCGGGCAACCTGAATTTCTTCTCTACCAGCTTGGCGGCCTGACGCCGACGCGGATCTACATCGAAGGACAAGAGCAATGAGCAACACCCTCACGATCGACGGCCAGTCACTGACCATGGATGCCCTGCGGGAATGGGAGAAGAATCCGTGCCCTGTTGCATTGAGTGACACGGCTCGAGCCAGGATGGCCGCCAACCAGGCCGAGGTCGAGAAGGTCATCAATGCCGACCAGGCCAGCTATGGCATCAATACCGGCTTTGGCGCGTTTGCCAAGCAACGCATTTCCGCCGACAAGGTAATCGAGCTGCAGTACAACCTGGTGCGTTCGCATGCCTGCGGCGTCGGCGATGCCCTGCCGGCCGAAGTGACCCGGCGTCTCATGTTGCTGAAAGCCAATTCCCTGGCTGTCGGTCATTCCGGCATACGGCCGGAAGTGGTCGATGTGCTGCTGGCTCTCCTGAATGCCGACGTATTGCCCATCATCCCGGAACGCGGTTCCGTCGGCGCCTCCGGCGACCTCGCGCCGCTGGCACACCTGGCGCTGGCCCTGATTGGCGAAGGCGAAGCGATCACTTCGGAACACAACTTCCTCGAGGGTGAAGCCGTGCTCGAGGCAGCAGGCTGTCACTCGGTGGAACTTGCTGCCAAGGAGGGGCTTGCCCTGCTGAACGGCACACAGCTGTCCGCTGCGCTTGCCATCGAGGGACTGTTCAAAGGCAGGCTCCTGCTGGAAACCGCCATCAGGGCAGGCGCGATGTCCGTGGAAGGACTGGCGGGATCCTATGCCCCCTTCGATTCGCGCGTCCAGGACGTGCGCCGCATGCCCGGCCAGATAAAAGTCGGCGAGAGATTTCGCTCGCTGCTGACCGGCAGCGACATCCATGATTCGCATGCCGGCTGCGACCGCGTGCAGGATCCCTATGCCCTGCGCTGCATGCCGCAGGTGTTCGGCGGCGTGCAGGACACGCTTGATCACTGCGAGCGCATTCTCGAATGCGAGCTGAACAGCGTCTCCGACAATCCGCTGGTGTTCGACGGCGAAGTGATCTCGGCCGGCAACTTCCACGCAGAGCCGCTGGCCTTCCTGTCGGACTTCATGGCGATCGCGCTGGCCGAGCTTGGCAGCATGTCGGAACGTCGCACGGACCTGCTGGTTCGCAAGGTCAACCCGCGTCTCGAAATGTTCCTGACCGCAACGCCGGGCCTGGAGTCCGGTTACATGATCGCCCACGTCACTGCTGCAGCGCTGGCATCGGAGAACAAGACACTGGCCCACCCGGCCTCCGTCGATTCCATTCCGACCTCGGCCGGCCAGGAGGATCACGTCTCCATGGCGCCATGGGCGGGCCACAAGCTCGAGCGGTTGTGCGCCAACATCGCCAACATCCTTGCCATCGAACTGATGGCGGCCAGCGTGGCTGTCGACCAGATGGCGCCGCTGAAGACAACCGGGCCGTTGCAGAAGGTGCACGCCGCCGTGCGCGAGATTGTCGAGCCACATGCCGGCGATCGCCGGATGGACCAGGACATCCATGCCCTGGCCGCCGGCCTGGACAGCATCGCCGCAGCCTGATGAATGCGGGCCAGGACATCGTCGTCGCAGCGCTCTACAAGTTCGCGGCGCTGCCGGATTGCCGGGAATGGCAGCAACGCCTGCAGGAATTGTGCGAGCAACATGGCATCAAGGGCACGCTGCTGCTGGCCGAAGAAGGCATCAACGGCACGATTGCCGGAACCCGGGAAGCCATCGATGCAGTGAAGGCCTTGCTCGAAAGCGACAAGCGCTTCGACGGTACCGAGTACAAGGAATCCTTTGCCGACGAGCAGCCCTTCCACCGCCTCAAGGTTCGAATCAAGAAGGAAATTGTCACACTCGGTGTCGAGGGCATCGATCCGACCTGCACGGTCGGGACCTACGTCCCTCCTCGCGAGTGGAATGACTTGATAAGCGATCCGGACGTCCTGCTGATCGACACCCGTAACGATTACGAGGTCGCGATCGGCAGGTTCAAGGGCGCCATCGACCCGCATACGGAATCCTTCCGCGACCTGCCCCGCTGGGTCGCAGAGCAGCAACTTGTGGAGAAGAAGCCCAGGGTCGCGATGTACTGCACCGGGGGCATTCGCTGTGAAAAGTCCACGGCCTACCTGAAGTCACTGGGACTGGAAGAGGTGTTTCACCTGCAAGGCGGAATCCTGAAATACCTGGAAGAAATTCCGGCCGAGGAGTCGCTTTGGGAAGGTGCCTGTTTCGTGTTCGACGAACGAGTTGCCGTCACGCATGGTCTTGAAATTACCGACCACGAACTCTGTCGCGCCTGCCGTCGACCACTGTCGGCAAGCGAAAGGGCGTCGAACCACTTTGAGCCCGGTGTCAGCTGCCCCCATTGCATCGACGAGTTCGATGACAGGCAGCGCGCGGGATTTCGGGAACGCTGGCGCCAGGAACAGCTGGCAAAAGCGCGTGGCGAAAAGCATGTCGGCAACACCCAGCCCGCCTCCTTCAATCGACAGGAAAAGTGAATTTCGCGCCTGACGCAGGCGTGAAACACGCCTGACTTGACGATAATTGCCCTATCTCTCCGAACTGTGATTGATATCAACGCAATGCCACGTGGAAAGGACTATTGTCAGTCCTGAATTCACACGGAGGTATCAGCAATGAAACCATCCAGACTCGCACGACTTTCCCTGGCCATCATGACCACGGCCGCCCTGGCTGCATGCAACGGCGGTGGAAGCAAGAGCGGTCAGATTTCCATGGCGGTAACTGACGCACCGGTCGATGATGCCAAGTCGGTGGTCGTTGAATTCACAGGTGTCGAATTGATGGGTCCTGGCGGACGCACCACCTTCGAATTCGACGAAGCCAAGACCATCGACCTGATGGACCTGCAGGGCAGCCTGTCGGAACCATTGATCGAGGACGAGACCGTTCCTGCCGGCGAGTACCAGTGGGCACGCCTGATGGTCAATGCACAGCCAGCCACCATCGATTCCTACATTGTCCTCAAGGACGAGTCGCAGCATTCGCTGTACATTCCTTCGGGTGACGAGACAGGCCTCAAGATGAATACCGGCTTCACGGTCGGTGCTGGATCGACCGCCAATTTCACCGTCGATTTCGACCTTCGCAAGTCTGTCACGCTGCCGATGAACGGCAACATGGACTATGTGCTCCGCCCGACACTGCGCCTGGTCGACAATCTTGAAGTCGGCACGATTGCAGGCACGGTCGATGCAGGCCGGGTTACCGAAAGCTGCGCGCCCGCCGTGTATCTCTTCGCCGGTGCCGATGTGACGCCGGATGACGAAGATGCCAACGAGCCGAACCCGTTGACCTCGGCAATGCCGGCATTGAACACCGAATCGGGTGGATACGACTATGAAATCGGCTTCGTCCCGGCCGGCGAGCACACGATCACGTTTACCTGTGAAGCCGATGCCGACCAGGCCGACAGTGACGACAGCATCACCTTCAGCGATACCCAGAACGTGACTGTAGTCGCCGAAGAGACCACGACGGTCGACTTCAACTGATCGTCCGTTCGAGTCGATGAAAAAAGCCCGCCTGTCGGCGGGCTTTTTCCTGCCTGAACGCTTCACGGCTCAACGAAGCTGGCTGTCCTTGCTGCCACGACGATTGTAGAGACTCGACGCCTTGTCCTGCTCGTCGTGTTCGGACTGGCAATTGATACAGAGCCGGACACCAGGCACGGCCTTGCGGCGTGCCTCTGGTATCTCCTTGTCGCATTCCTCGCAATGCTTCAGGCTCTCGCCCTGCGGCAACTTGCTGCGAACGCGATCCAGCGCGTCATTGACGGTCGCATCGATCTGCTCCGTCACGGCGTCGTCTTTTGCCCAGCCACCGGCCATGACTCAGCCCTTCTTTCCTGTAACCAGGGGCATGTCGAGACCACGTTCCTTGGCGATATCGATGGCATGCTGGTAACCGGCGTCCGCATGGCGCATCACCCCGGTACCCGGATCGTTCACCAGCACGCGCGACAGCTGCTGCTCGGCACGCTCGCTGCCATCGGCCACGATTACCACGCCGGAATGCAAGGAGTAACCCATGCCGACACCGCCGCCATGGTGGAAGCTGACCCAGCTGGCTCCACCTGCCGTGTTCAGCATGGCATTCAGGATCGGCCAGTCGGCCACGGCATCGGAACCATCCTTCATGCCCTCGGTCTCGCGGTTCGGCGAGGCGACGGAGCCCGAATCGAGGTGATCGCGCCCGATCACGATCGGCGCCTTCAGCTCGCCATTCTTCACCATCTCGTTGAACGCCAGGCCCAGCAGGTGGCGTTCCTTGTAGCCCAGCCAGCATATGCGTGACGGCAGGCCCTGGAACTGGATACGCTCGCGCGCCTTGTCCAGCCAGGTGTGCAGCTTCTCGTTATCCGGGAAGAGCTCACGAGCCTTGGCGTCGGTCTTGTAGATGTCCTCCGGGTCGCCGGAAAGCGCGCACCAGCGGAACGGCCCCACACCCTTGCAGAACAGCGGTCGGATGTAGAGCGGTACGAAACCCTTGAAATCGAAGGCATTGTCGACGCCGGCGTCCTGCGCCATGGCGCGAATGTTGTTGCCATAATCGAAGGTCGGCTTGCCAGCCGCCTGCAGGGCCAGCATGGCGCGAACCTGCTGCGCCATCGAATCCTTCGACAGCTTTACGTATTTTTTCGGATCGGCCTCACGCAGCTTGGCCGCGTCTTCCAGCGAGTAGCCCACCGGGATGTAACCGTTCAGCGGGTCGTGCGCCGAGGTCTGGTCGGTGACCATGTCCGGCAGCCGATCGCTCTTGCTGATCTGCTCGAAAATTTCCGCCGCATTGCCCAGCAGGCCGATGGAGATCGCTTCGCCATTTTCCATCGCCTCGTCGAGCATGGCGTAGGCTTCTTCAAGCGAGGTCGCCTTGCGGTCGACGTAACCCGTTTCCAGGCGCTTGTCGATGCGTGTCTCGTCCACTTCTACAGCTATGCAGCACAGGCCGGCGAATACCGCTGCCAGCGGCTGCGCACCACCCATGCCGCCGAGGCCGCCGGTGAGCAACCACTTGCCGGAGGCGTCACCGTTGTAATGCTGGCGCACCGCTTCGGCAAAGGTTTCGTAAGTGCCCTGCACGATGCCCTGGGACCCGATGTATATCCAGGACCCGGCCGTCATCTGGCCGTACATCATCAGGCCCTTCTTATCGAGCTCGAAGAAGTGATCCCAGTTCGCCCACTCGCCGACCAGGTTGGAATTCGCGATCAACACGCGCGGCGCGGTCTCGAAGGTCTTGAACACGCCGACCGGCTTGCCCGACTGGACCAGCATGGTCTCGTCGTTTTCCAGGCGCTTCAGCGTTTCGACAATGGCATCGAAGGATTCCCAGTCACGTGCCGCGCGGCCGATACCACCGTACACCACCAGTTCCTTCGGCTTCTCTGCCACAGCCGGATCGAGGTTGTTGTGCAGCATCCTGAGTGCCGCCTCCTGCACCCAGCCCTTGCAGCTCAGCTCCGGCCCCGTCGGTGCATGCAGCTCCACGTCTCTGAATCGTGTCGACATCTTGGTCCCCTGAATCTCTTATCCAACCCATTTGCGGGCGTTATAGAAAATCCTCATCCAGGGCGAATCTTCGCCCCATTCCGCCGGACGCCAGCTCATGTTTACCGAACGGTGCACGCGTTCCGGATGCGGCATGGTAATGGTGATGCGACCGTCGGCGTTGGTCATGCCGGTCATGCCGAGCGGCGAACCGTTCGGGTTCTCCGGGTAATGCTCGGTTGCAGCATGATGATTATCCACGAATCGCATGGCCAGCTGGCCGTTGCCGGCAACGGCATCACGATCCGCATCGGAAGCAAACACCGCGCGGCCTTCGCCATGGGCGACAGCAACAGGCAGGACCGACCCTTCCATGCCCTGCAGGAAGATCGATTTCGATTTCACGATTTCCACCAGGCTGCTTCGACCTTCGTACTGCTCGGACCGGTTGCGAAGGTAGCGCGGCCAGTGCTCGGTGCCGGGAATGAGTTCCTTCAGGGTCGACAGCATCTGGCAGCCATTGCATATGCCGAGCGCAAACCGGTCCTGCTCGGCAAAGAAGGCCTCGAACGCGTCGCGCGCCCTGCTGTTGAAAAGAATCGACTTTGCCCAGCCCTCGCCCGCGCCCAGCACGTCACCATAGGAGAAGCCACCGCAGGCGACGAAGCCCTTGAAGTCACCCAGTGCAACGCGGCCTTCGAGAAGGTCGCTCATGTGCACGTCGTGCGACTCGAAGCCGGCACGATGGAAGGCATGCGCCATTTCGACATGCGAATTCACACCCTGCTCGCGCAGGATGGCAACCGCTGGCTTTGTTCCGACAATTGCCGGCGCGCCCAGGTTGTCGCTGCTGTCGAAGCTGAGTTTCGCACTCATGCCGGGATTCTTTGCATCCAGCTTGGATTCGTATTCCTGCTCGGCGCATTCCGGGTTGTCGCGCAGCTTCTGCATGTCGCGCGAGACTTCCGACCAGGCGCCGAGGAATTCTTCCAGCGCGCCTTCGACCCTCAGGTCGCCGGCCGCGATGTTCAGCTTGCGGTCCGCATTGACAGTACCGATGTCATGCAGGCAATCACCCAGGCCGGCTTCGGAAAACGCTTGCCGTACCGCCTCGACATCCTTTGCTGCAACCTGCATGACGCCACCCAGCTCTTCACTGAACAGCGCAGCAAGTCCCCCGCCACTGGCGCCGGCCGGCAACACCGCGTCGATACCAACGCGCGCGGCGAAGGCCATCTCGGCCAATGTGACGAATGCGCCGCCATCGGAGCGGTCATGCCAGGCCAGCACGCGGTCTTCACGCTTGATGCGCGTCATCACCTCGAAGAACGCCTTCAGTTCCGATGCAGCGATATCCGCGGTCTCCGTGCCTGTCGCGTTGAAGACCTGCGCCAGGCAGGAACCGCCGAGGCGATCCTGGCCCTTGCCGAGATCCACCAGCAACAGGCGGGTGTCGGTATCGTTCTCGAGTTCCGGCGTCAGGGTGCGACGCACATCGGCTACCGGGGCGAAGCCGGAAATGATCAGTGACAGTGGTGCAACCACGGCCTTGTCTTCGCCGCCCTCCTGCCAGGCCGTCTTCATCGACAGCGAATCCTTGCCGACAGGAATGGTGATACCCAGTTCCGAGCAAAGCTCCTGGCCGACGGCTTTCACCGTGTCGAACAGGTTGGCGTCTTCACCCTCATGGCCAGCCGCAGCCATCCAGTTTGCGGACAAGCGAACCTTGCGAATGTCATCGATGTCGGCCGCGATGATATTGGTCAGCGCCTCGCCTACGGCAAGACGACCCGAGGCCGGCGCATTCAGCACCGCCACCGGCGTGCGTTCGCCCATTGCCATCGCCTCACCGGCATTGGTGTCGAAACCGGCCGTGGTCACCGCGACATCGGCCACCGGCACCTGCCAGGGACCGACGTACTGGTCGCGCGAAATCATGCCACCCACGGAACGGTCACCAATCGAAATCAGGAAGCCCTTGTCGGCGATGGTCGGCAGGCGCAGCAGACGCAGTGCGGCTTCCTTGGCATCGATATCGGCTGGCAGCTCGATCGGCGCCGGTTCGCGATGCGTGACATCACGCAACATTTTCGGTGGTTTGCCGAGCAGCACATCCATTGGCATGTCGACAGCATGGTTCTTGAACACCGGGTCTTCGACCTTCAGATCGCG